>JAAEES010000135.1 GCA_013415575.1 Methanomicrobiales archaeon
ACCCGCCAGATGCTGCAATCAATGGAGGAAAATAATGGATATTGAGATAATTGCCGTTGGCGGATATGATGAGGTCGGGAGGAATATGACCGCCGTCCGCTGCGGAAAGGAGATTGTTATTTTTGATATGGGCCTCCGTCTGGACCAGGTCATGATCCATGAGGAAGCCGAAGTCGAGAATCTGCATTCACTGGACCTTATCCAGATGAAAGCAATCCCTGATGACACGATGATGAATACCGTGGAGGGCAGCGTGAAAGCGATCGTCTGCACCCACGGGCACCTGGACCATATCGGGGCCATTCCGAAGCTCGCTCACCGCTACAATGCCCCGATCATCTCCACGCCATACACCACCGAACTGATCCGGCAGCAGATCGCCGGTGAGCAGAAGTTCGGGGTCAACAACAAGCTCTTCGCCCTGAAACAGGGGCAGAAGTACACGCTCTCACAGCAGCTCACGCTCGAGTTCGTCCGGATGCAGCACAGCATCATCGATACGGTAACCGCCGTGCTGCACACGCCGAAGGGAGCGATCGTGTATGCCTGCGATTACAAGCTCGACCGGACCCCGGTTATCGGGGAGCCGCCGGACTTCGCCCGGCTTCGGCAGATCGGGAAGGAAGGGGTGCTCGGACTGATCGTGGAGAGCACCTACATCGACAACCGGGGACGGGCCCCGAGCGAGCGGATAGCCCGCGACCTGGTGCGGGACACCCTCACCAGCTACGAGGACGACAAGAATGCTATCCTCGTGAGCACGTTCTCGTCACATATCGCCCGGGTCAAGACCATCGCCGAATGTGCGGAACAGATCGGGAGAAAACCGCTCCTGCTGGGGAGATCGATGGAGCGATACAGCTCCACAGCCGAGCAGATGAAGCTCGTCGGCTTCCCGAAGGAGATGAGCATGTTCGGGAACCGCCGGACGGTGGACCGGACGCTCCGCCGGATGATGAAAGCAGGAAAGGACAAGTTCCTGCCCATTATTACCGGCCACCAGGGAGAACCGGGCTCCATCATGACCAGGATCGCGACCGGGGACACCCCCTACAAGATCGAGAAGGGGGACAAGGTGATCTTCTCGGCCAAGGTCATTCCGAATCCCATGAACGTGGGGCAGCGCTACATGGTGGAGGCCCATCTCAAGATGGCCGGGGCCCGGATCTTCCCGGACCTCCACGTGAGCGGCCACGCCTACCAGGAGGACCACTACGAGTTCATCCACCTCCTGAACCCCCAGCATATCATCCCGGCCCACGGGAATGTCCGCATGACCTCTGCCTATGCCGAGTTTGCCGAGGGGATCGGGTATACCCTCCATAATGATGTGCACCTCGTGACCAACGGCCACCGTATCAAACTGACCTAACAACCAGGATCAGGTGAATGGAATGGATCTGAAGGAATATCTCGAGACAAACGCCCTCCAGGTGGACCGGCTTATCAACCGCTACTTCGGGAGCGCATCCGGCGAGCTCGGAAAGGCCAGTGCCCACCTCCTCCTGGCAGGGGGCAAACGCCTCCGCCCGGCGCTGCTCCTCCTCTCCGCAGATGCCGTGAGAAAAGGGAGCTCGATCGATGTGATGCCTGCAGCCCTCGCGCTGGAACTGACCCACAGTTTCACCCTCATCCACGACGATATCATGGATGCGGATGCAGTACGACGGGGTGTTCCGACAGTCCATACCCTGTGGGATGAGCCCACGGCCATCCTTGCCGGCGACGTTCTCTTCGCCAGTGCGTTCGAGTTCATAGCGCTTGCCGATGCCCCGGACAGTGCCAAGGTGCGGGCCGTCTCCATGCTTGCCCGGACCTGCGTGGAGATCTGCGAGGGCCAGCACATGGACATCTCGTTTGAGTCCCGTGACGATGTCCTCGAGGGAGAATACCTCAAGATGGTGGAAAAGAAGACCGGTGTGCTGTACGCGGCAGCTGCCGGGATCGGCGCAATCCTTGCCGGGGGAAATCCTGCATACGCCGATGCACTCTACAACTTCGGCCGGGGGATCGGGATGGCGTTCCAGATCCAGGACGATATCATCGATCTCGTGGCTCCGGCCGAAGTGAGTGGCAAGGACAGGGCCTCCGATCTCAGGGAAGGGAAGAAGACCATAATCTCCATCAAGGCCCTGGAGAAGGGCTTTGATCTTTCGGAGTACCGGCGGGAGCTCGCGAACGCCGAGATCGATGCCGTGATCGGGAAGCTCGAAGAACTCGGCGTCATGGGGGAAGTCCGCGACCTAGCCCGCGAGGTGATCAGCACCGGGAAAAAGCGGATCGGCATCCTCCCGGAATCGGAGGAGAAGCAGCTCCTCCTGGACATCGCCGACCATTTCCTCGCCCGGAGCTTCTGAGATGGCCGACGAGCTCAGGGACGCCCTGTTCATATTCGCCCTCCAGAACGCGGTCAAGCACAAGAGCCTCCCCAAGGCCGGCACGGTGATTGCCATGGTCATGGGGAAGCACCCGGAATTCAGGTCCCGTGCAAAGGAGGTATCGGCGGTGATGAATGAGGTGCTCACGGAGGTTGCCGCGCTCACTCCGGAAGAACGGGAAGAGCGGCTCGCTGCGCTGGCCCCTGAGCTCATCGAGGATATGGCAAAACCGCGGGTCCACGTCAAAGAGCTCCCTGCCCTCGAGGGGGCAGAGAACGGCGTGGTGATGCGGTTTGCCCCGAACCCGAGCGGTCCCCTGCACCTGGGCCATGCCCGGGCGGCGGTTCTCAATGATGCCTATGTGCAGCGCTACGGGGGGAAGTACATCCTCCGGATCGAGGACACCGATCCCAAGCGGGTCGACCCGGATGCCTACGCCATGGTACGGGAAGATATCGCCTGGCTCGATCTTTCGATCCACGAAGTGGTCTACCAGAGCGACCGCTTCGATCTCTATTACACGTACGGGCGGGACCTGATCGAACGGGGCGGCGCCTATGTCTGCACCTGCGAGAACGAGCAGTTCAGGGAGCTCAAGATGGCCCGGCAGGCCTGCCCCTGCCGGGGGCTCACGGTCGAGGAGAACCTGGCCCTGTGGGAGCGGATGCTCGCCGGGGATTTCTACGAGGGCGAGGCCTCGGTGAGGATCCGGACCGACCTCGAACACCCCGACCCGGCGATGCGGGACTTCCCGGCCTTCCGGATCCTGCATGCCCCTCTCCACCCCCGGATCGAGGCCCACGTCTACCCGCTGATGAATTTCTCGGTGGCCGTGGACGACCACCTGCTGGGGGTGACCCACGTGATCCGCGGCAAGGACCACATCGCCAATACCCGCCGGCAGCGCTACATCTATGATTACTTCGGCTGGCCGGTCCCGGTCTACCGCCACTACGGCAGGATGGGGATCGAAGGGGTCATCCTCTCCACTTCGCAGATGCGGGAGGGGATACGGTCCGGGGTCTACCAGGGCTGGGACGATATCCGGCTCGGGACGCTTCGTGCGCTGGCGAGGAGGGGTATCGACCCGGCGGCGGTGCGGTCGGCGATGATCGATATCGGGACCGGCGACACGGATATCTCGTTCTCCTGGGACAACCTCTATGCCCACAACCGGGCCCTTGTTGACCCGGTGGCAGACCGCTATTTCTTTGTCCCCGACCCGGTCTCCCTGAAGGTCCGGGATGCCCCGGTCCAGACCGCCCGTGCCCTCCTCCACCCGAACGATCCCGGTCGGGGGACCCGGACGCTGCCGTTCCTGGGAGAGGTGCTCATCCCGCGGGAGGAGCTCGGCACTGCCCCGGATATGATCCGGCTCAAGGATCTCTTCAACGTGCGGGTAACCGAATCGGAGGAGGGATATATCCTCACCTACGCCGGCGAGGATCTGGCGGATGCCCGGGCGGCAAAAGCCCCGATCATCCAGTGGCTCCCTGCCGAATC
>JAAEES010000136.1 GCA_013415575.1 Methanomicrobiales archaeon
CTGGGACTATGCCCGTGACCTTGGTATACCGGAAGCAATCATCAGGAAGCCGCCCTCCGCAGGACTCTGGACCGGACAGCAGGACGAGAGCGAGATCGGGCTGACCTATCCTGAGATCGACGCTGCACTCCACTCACTCGAACGGAACGGGTGGAAGAGCACCTCTCCTGTCGAGGAAAAGGTCCTCTCCCTGGTCAGGGCAAGCGAGCACAAGCGCCTCCCGGCACCTACGCTCCTTGGTACAGACTGAACATCCCGGCCTCTTTTTTCGGAAAATTCAGGAAGGTGAGGTGATCGCTTCCCACGAGTTCGTACAATCTCCCGGGCGGAAGGGGCAGCCGGCTCCGGATTTGTGATGCGCTGAAGCTGCGGAGCAAAGGGAGGTCAGGATATGCGGGGTTCTTCGTCAGCCTTCCGCCTGACAGCTCGTAGTAGGCGCCACCCCGCAGCCGCTCGAAGTCACCATATTCGCTGGTGAACGACGAGGAAACCAGATTTGCCATAATCAGATCCGATGTCCCGGGATTGATGGTCACGTGACCATATCCGGGGGGAACCACCACGATATCGCTTTTTTCGGCGTGCACCATGATTATGTCGGACAGGTCCTTCTTCTGCAGGAGGTAGTGGGCTCGTCCCTCGAGGACTTCGTATATTTCCGGATACGGGACGCCAGTCGGAGAGGCCGGATGGTGGTGGCCCTTGGTCTTGGCCAGCTCACCGCAAAGGTCGCGGGGTGTGATTACCGTAATATCATAGCGGAGACGGTTTGTTGCCAGCCATTCACGATCCTCCGGTGCAAGGGCAAGATCGCGGTACATAACATAGAGGGGGCCCGTTTCCCTGCAGGAGGGATCTGCGAGAACCGGTGCCATATCTTCAATGGTCCTGATGTCAGGAGAAGGGAGAGGGCCTTTCCAGCACTGCATCAGCTCTTCTTTTTTCTCCCCATGAAATAATAAGCTGCACCACTTCCGGCAATGAGCAGGGCGAGGACCGCAATTATCGGGAGGAGACTTGAAGACTCTTCTACCAGCAACCGCACCTTCATCGAGTCAGATATCTGGCTGTTATCAAGCGCATCACGGTACCGTATCTCTGAGTCAAGCCCGTACTCCTTCGGGGTAGCTGAGTCATCCACGCTCAGCTCATACCGGGCAACAGCCTTTTCCCCCGGCTCAAGATCGCCGAGGAAGGCGGTATCATCATTGCTGGTAAAAGGATCGACCGCACTGATGCGGGCCTGGGCACTATATGCAGTCGCTGCACCGGTATTCTGGTACTCAACCTCGATTACCGCCTTCTCGCCGACTCGCAGGGGTTCGGGGCTGCTGGTGACTGAAAATTCGATCTTCCCCTGCACCGGAATCCCGATGGTCACCACATCGGAGGTGACCGTATCGCCGGTATGATCTTCGTACACAAGGAAAACATCGAGCGGGTAGCTCTGTTCTCCGGCTTCACGGGATACCGATACCTTGAACCGGGTTTCCACAGTGCCATTGACCGGGAAATCACCGATAAATACGCTGCTGTCAGTAGGGATGACCGGGCTGTTGCCGTTCCGGGAAATCTTGAGGATGGCTGATCCGGCATCCACATACCCTACGTTCTGTATACGGAGCGTGAGGTAGCCTTCATTCCCTGCATTCAGGTGTTCTGCTGTAAGATCCGCGATTTGCAGGAATGCTTCGGGCTTGATGATCACCGGGAGCCCGATAGTCTCACTGACATCCTTGTACGTGTAGATGATGCTGTCCTGGCCGTACTGCTCGGCTTCCCGGAGATAGGTATATTCAAGGGTGAGGGGGAGGATGTAGGATCCCGCCTTCGCATCAGCATTTACCTTTGCCGAAAACGGAACCTGGATATGAGTCCCGCCCTTGATATCCCCGATCATCTGCGGATCGGACTTAATCGTGATGGGTGCATCTCCGGCTTCGAGGCTGACCCTGACCAGCTTTGCCGTATTGGGGAGATCGTCCCGCTCGACGATTCCCGACTGAACAAACTTGATGTCGATGAGACCTTTGTTTTCGACATTCACCCTGATGGTTGCATCCTCTCCTGGTGAGACCTCATTGCTCCCGGCAATCGAGGCGGTCAGCTCAGGCCCCCCGGACATGTATTTTGTTCCCGCCTGCACAGGGACCAGCAATAAACCGATAAAAATAACCAGAATTCCCAAATGAGTGAATTTCATAGTATTTCCCGTGTTGTTTTTGTAATAACAACATTTAAGAACCAACCCTATATATATGTATTTAATGGCGGAACCCGTATCGCCCGCAGGCTCGATTGCAGAATCGCTGAAATCCCTCGGGCTTACAAAGTATGAAGCCCTTGTATATGTTGCCCTGCTGCAGGCTTCCGGTGCAACGGCTGCAGAACTGCACGAGCTGTCGGGGGTGCCCCGCGCATCAGTCTATCCTGTCCTTGAACGTCTCTCCCAGAAACACCTGGTCTCGATCTCAAATACCACTCCGAAACGCTTCAATCCGGTCAAACCAGATGATGCCATCGACCTGCTGATGCGATCAATCGAGTCAGATGCCACCACAGCAAAGACCGAGCTCTCGCGGGTATATGCGCAGGCCGCACGACCGGCACGCGGTGATCAGGAGCTCATCTGGAGCATTCACGGTGATGACCAGATCCGCACCCGGCTCCTCGAGCTCTTGCGGGGAGCACAGGAGCGCGTGCAGATCATTTTCTACTGGGACCACCTGAAACAGGAACTGATCGATACCCTGCTGTCACTGGCAGATACCGTTTCCGTTGACATCATTACCGACCGGTTCACGGCTCCGGTTCCCAACCGGA
The DNA here is from genome assembly GCA_013415575.1 of Methanomicrobiales archaeon. Classification (GTDB taxonomy): domain Archaea; phylum Halobacteriota; class Methanomicrobia; order Methanomicrobiales; family Methanospirillaceae; genus UBA9949. Next base: position 2,824 of record JAAEES010000136.1, read on the forward strand.
TCCATGTCACGGTCAGGACTCCCCCGGACTCTCACGGGATCACCACCGGAAAATGCATGGCCGGCGGGGTGTTCATCGTAGACGGGAAACAGGTCATGGTGGTGATGGGATCAAAAGAGGAGGGATTCACCGCCCTTTATTCTGAAGCGACCGGCTTCATCCGGTTCTTCACCATGTACTGGAATTTCTTTTCCAGCTGGTTCGGACCTCAGTAGTCCAGGATCTCAGACATGGTCCCGATTTCAAGCAGGCCCTTGATGGCATGAATCCGGACGGGGATCCCTGCTTCCCTGATCGCGGCCATCGGGTTGGTTCCACCGAGGGCCACGATGCCCATGTACTGCGGGTTCACCTCGACACCGAGCGCAGGGGAATTCGGGAGTCCCACGTCCAGGATACCGGTGAACGAAGAGCCGATGAGGTCGTCCATGACCTGACCGATAAGGTGTTCTGCTTCCATATGGCACTCCCTGATATTGGCGAGGATTGTGCCGCTGCCCTTCCTCATCACATCGGTGACTGAGGTGATCTCCTGCGAGATCAGCACCTGGAGAGGGTCGATGGTGGTATGCTCATAGCGTATCAGGTGGGTGAACCGCTTGGGGATACGGCTTTCAATCTCCACGACACCGCCTCCGATAGGGTTTACCGGTACTCCCCTGATCATCAGGATACCGTCGAGTGTCGAACTGCAGACGGTGACAATCCCGGCCATCTCATCCGGTATACGGTAATCACCGATCTCTTCCCCCTGTTCGATGATACGGATAAGCCCGCTTACGCAAACGCCCGCTTTGAATGCATCCTTGTAGACGGCAATCGCGGCCCCGAGATCCTTACGGGGGATCAGCGAGAGATTGTAGATGACCATGCCCCTGCCCTCCCGCGGGTCGTAGGTAACCTGCATCGCGTATTCCTCGATCTTCTGATTGACAAATTTCAGGGGGAGATTCATTACTCAATCATCGTTCATTGCAATAGAAAAATTGTTCTATATGCCGAAGGAAATGTATGGTTAATGGAAGGAAAGTTGCGGG
>JAAEES010000137.1 GCA_013415575.1 Methanomicrobiales archaeon
TTCGATCCAGCTTCGGCGGGTTACCTCGGATTTGAACTCAAACTCATTCCGGAGATCGCCCACATACGCCTTTGCCCGTATACGATGGTAGAAGGGGAAATCATCGAGGAGTATCGTGTAGGGGAACTTCTCCGTGACAATGACATATTTTGAGGAGATGACTGCCTCTTTCAGAATTTTCATTGATAATCCCGCATCGCAGCGGGAGTCGACGAAGAGATCGATGATGACCATCATGGCCACGTTCCCGGCATTCGCACTCGATACCGATTGTGAAAAGACAAGGTAGTTCGGGACCGATACAACGCTGTCTCCCGGTGTTACCAGTTTTGTCGAGCGGATCCCGATGTCTGTCACTTCACCGTAGGTCTCCCCGATGGTTATTTTGTCACCGATCTGGTATGGCTTCTCAAAGACGATCACAATACCGCCAATTACGTCGGCAAAGAGGTCTTTGAGGCCCAGGCCGAGGGCTGCGCCGAACAGGCCGAAGAAGGCTACCAGCTGGGTCAGGTTCGGCTGGATGAAAGCGATGATGATATAATAGAAAGCAAGGAAGTAGACAAAGATCTTGACCAGCGGGATGAGCATGGTGACCGTATGACGGTAGGTGGGGAGGCGCTCCGAAAGTTTCCGGAGCAGGAAGGATGACACAAAAACGGCGATGTAGGCGATGATGATGATATAGGCGACGTAGAGGAGGGTCGAAAAGCCGATTTCCTGAAATGTCAGTGCGGCAAGAGGATCGGAGACATTCGGGAGAAGTTCCGCCATATTACCACACCACCCGTGAAAGTTCAAGGTATTGAACCACACTCTTCAGTGCTTCGTGGGCTATTGCATAGGTTCCCTCCTCCCCGGTTACCAGGCCTGCAGCAGAAAGGAGATACAGGCTTTTATCGGTGTCGATGTCCGGCCCGGCGATCTCGGCAAGATCCTCTTTTGAAACCAGCTCCATGGTGAGGATAAGTGAGAGGAGGAATCGGTCATTGACACCGAGACTGATAATGTATTTCGGCTCTTTGAGTGCTGAAAGCGGTATCTCCGGAAATGTGAGTGCCTGTTCAAACAATTTCCGGGCAACACCCGGATTGCCGCCGGAAATGGATGCAAGCCTGTCGAAGAATGCGTCTTCCGCTTTTATTTTCCTCCTTCCCTTCAGGAGCTGTGGCAGCCGGATTTCAGGCCAGGGAATACAGTGGACCGTTGATGAAAATGGCAGTCTGATGTGGAGGCAGGCCATAGAGACTGATATCCGGTCTGCAGCATGTTCCACATCTTCAGAAAAGCGGATGGCGTAAGGATATGAGGAGAGGATGAGCGTTTTCAGGGCTTCGGCGCCAAGGGGGTACAGGCGGACGACACGGGGAAAAAAGGAATTGACGGACATGACCGCTGAGAGATATGACCATGAAAAGGTATTCCAGCTGGTGATGAAGAGCTGGTGGGAGGAGGACATGTAGGTGAGAAAGGCATCGATCTGATCAAAACCCCCGATCTTTCTTCGTGCCAGAAAGTGGCAGTTCTCCACGATAACGATATCTTTTCCCTCGCGAAGGGAAGAGAGAAACTCATTGCTGGTAATGGTTGTATTGAACCTGATCGAGGTGATCTTGTCGGCGTAGATCTTCCGGATTTCGTTTATGAGTTTGCTCCTTCCGGCGAAGGGCTCGGAAATGAGGGCAATATTTTCCCCTTTTCCCTCCTCGAAGTCCCTGATTCCCTGCCCTATCGCCTCAAGTTCCACCTGGTACTGCGGAAGCCCGTTCTCCTCTCCGTTCTCCATGGATATAGTGAGGAATGGCGGGGAATCATAAAAAATATGCCGGAACCCGTATGGAAAAGTTAAACGATTCCCGGGAGCATCTCTTTCGTATATGCCGGGAAGCGAGGACGAAGAGCAGACCCTCAGCCCGGAACTGATCTCCCGGCTGAATGAGCTCCAGAAGGGAGAGATAACCGAATATCATATCTACCGGCGGCTCGCTGCAGTCCAGAAAGATCCTCACAACCGGGAGGTGCTGCTCCGTATGGCAGATGAGGAGCATTCCCACTACCTTCTATTGAAACGCTATACGGGGAAGGATCCCAATCCGGACTGGCTCCGTGTCTGGATCTATTCCGTCACCGCCGGCCTCTTCGGGCTCACCTTCGGGGTCAAGTTAATGGAAAAGCGCGAGAATGAGGCGATCGATTCCTACGGCGAGATTGCCCGCACGATACCGGAAGCGGAGCACGTCCTCTCCCAGGAAGAAGAGCATGAGATGGCCATCGTCGGGATGCTCGATGAGAAAAGTCTCCGGTATATCGGTTCCCTGGTGCTCGGGATCAATGATGCCCTGGTTGAGTTCACCGGGAGTCTCGCCGGGTTCACTCTCGCGCTCCAGAACACGCGGATCATTGCGGCGGTCGGGCTGATCATGGGAATCGCTGCGGCTCTCTCCATGGGTGCATCCGAGTACCTCTCCCAGAAATCAGAGATGTCCGGGAACAATCCCTACACCGCAGCTCTGTATACCGGCGCTGCATATATGGTCACGGTCATCATCCTGATCCTGCCGTTCCTTCTGATGACCAGCCCGATTTCGGCCTATGCCATCACCCTCGCTTCTGCCATTATCATTATCGTGCTCTTCACGTTCTATACAGCAGTTGCAAAGGATCTTCCGTTCTGGCGACGATTCATCGAGATGGCTGCGATAAGCCTGGGAATCGCAGCGATATCGTTTGCAATCGGCATCCTGGTCCGGGTATATCTGAACGTGCAGATATGAGTACATGGTCAGCTGCAGAGTGGGTCGCGGGTAGCGGGGTAACGTGGAGTGAGTGGATGGGTCCGGACGGATCCAGCAGATGTCCTGATAAAGTTCCTGAAAGAAGCCGTTTTTGCCGTGCAATCTCACAAACAATCAGACACTTTCGTTGTTCGATAGACTGTATAGGAAGGAAAAAAGAAGGTTGTTGCTTCTCAGTCAGGTGGCCGGTATAAATCTGGATTTTTCTGCCCCGCAGACCGGGCAGTGCCAGTCTTCCGGTACCGTTTCAAAGGACACTCCGGGCTGAATTCCGGCATCCCCTTTTTCAGGATCATAGATATGACCACAGATAGTGCACATCATCCTCTGCATAGATTACCACCCATTGATGTTACCGGTGAGGGAATATATACCCCCACTGGTTTCTTCTTCTGGTGTTCAGGCAATCTTGAGCTGGTAGAGTGGTTTTCGTGCGTCCCGGAAGTTGAACTTGGCCACGATGAGGCCGCACTCCTTCAGGCGGTTCAGGGCATTCCTGATCGTCCGGGGGGAGAAGGATACACTCCCCACCATCTCGTTCAAGGTCCGCGGCTTGCCGTCCCCAAGAAGGGAGAATACGGCCTTTGCTGAGGACGGGAGCTGCTCAATTTTTGATTCTGTTACTGGTTGCATGTTGTTTCTCACCTCGTGTTTCATATGATTCGTCATTCGTTGCTGCCAGCAGGGGGTGTTGGCCCCGATGACCTTCGGGTTTGATGTTCAGCGATCGCTGCCATGTTTCCCGGAATCCCCGGATGGGAAACCGATCCAGGGCCGTTAATTCTAAGATCGTCTGTCATTTCGGGATGGTCAAGCTCTTCACCGGGTATGTGGCATCAGTTCACCCACCCGCGCATTCACGCGGGTCAGGAACTCCTCGTCGGTGAGGACACCTTCTGGCGGGTCGACGACCTTCCGGGCGTCGATCGGGACATTGTCCATACGATAGCAGTTCCCGCCGACCTCGACGCCGACGAATGCCACCGGGACATGGAGTTTAGAGATCTCGC
>JAAEES010000138.1 GCA_013415575.1 Methanomicrobiales archaeon
GCCCTCTTCGTATTCATCATCCTCTTCGGTGCCGGTGCGGTCTACTTCCAGCGGAGAAACCTGATCAGGGGACTGTGATCCGGCGGGGATTTCCTACCCGCTCCATCCCCGGTGCTTCAGGTTCTCCGCAACGAACGGGTAGCGTTCCAGGTACTCGACCTCGATGCGGCCTGAAATACCCTTCTCCCGCAGGATCCGGGCCAGCTCTTCCACCCCTTCCCGGCCGAAGAGGTCCCCCATCACCGCAGGCCAGGCCTCGATCCCCGCTTCCTCCAGCCGGGCGAGTGCCAGGATCGGCAGGGAGAAGAATTCGCCGTGGGCTCCGGTGATCTTCTCAAAGGTCTCCGGGTTCCACCCCTTGATGCTTACCCGCACGGACACGTCCCGCTGCACCAGGAAATCGATCAGGTCAGGGCGATGGCCGAGAATGAGGCCGTTGGTCTCCAGGATGAACCGGCCGGCCCGCAGCACCTCCAGCAGGTGGTGGAAGGAGCGCTCCCCGAGCACCGGTTCGGCACCGCTCACCCGGAAGAGGCTGATCCCTTTCTTCGAGCCGATGGCCCGGAGCCTCTCCACCACCTGCTGCGGCGGGTAGAAGCTGCCGTACTCCCCGGGGCACAGGTTCCGCTTATAGTTCCAGCAGTAGGCGCAGAGGAAGCAGCAGCCGACAGCATCGGCGGTCACGATCCCGCCGTAGTGGCGGGATGCCCGGAACCGGTAGTACTTCCGCATGCCGTCCTGCATGACGATCGCCTCGATTTCGCGGGCCCGTTCGAGGGGGTCGAAGGGGACTTGGAGATCGCTGCTCAGTCGGGTGCCGGGTGCCATACCATTCAGCATATGCAGCGAGGGGAGCCAAGAGCGTATCGGAAGGAGTGGGCACATGCGTACACGGCAGTTGATTGTTCCTGGTAACGGTTGAATTCAGGATCACGGCCCTCCGCGTGGTTTCCGGGGGTGCCACCCCAAGAAGCCTGTGCAACAAAAAATAGAGAGGGATTATGCCACCGCAATCCGCCATGCCCCATCGGACATGATGCTGAGTACGTAGCGCCCGTCTTCCGGTATTGCAACGGTGACCGTTCCGTTGTACGGCCCCATATGATAGTGCAGGGGCTGGACCCAGGTGCCGGTGGGGTCAAGGATCAATCCGCCGGTCTCGTTGTACAGGAACACGGAAAACGGCCCAGCCCCATCGTTCTCCAGGGTGAACGGGGTGTTTCCGGCCGGAAGGGTGATGTACCCGCTCGCCGAGTATCCGGTCCCATTCAGGGTCAGGGGTGGTGCCGCCGGATCATTCGTCTCCGGCCGGGCGATGGTGATGTACCAGTCCCCATCTGAGGTGACGATCATCAGGTACGATCCGGCCACCGGGATACCGATGGCCTGGGTGGCATTGACGTCCCCCTCGCTCCGGATGACCTGCTGGAAGTACTGGTCATTGGCGATCACGACCAGGAAGGGGGCCGTCCCGTTATTCTCCATCCGGACGAGGTAGACCCCGGCATCAAGGTCGGTCTGCAGCGACATGGTGCTGCTCCCCTGGAACCCTACCATGACCGGGGTACCGTTCTCTACCGGGATGGGGGTTCCGACCGGCGTGATGGACGGATGTTCCAGCGGGGGTTCGGTGCAGCCGGCAAACAGAGATACCATGACGATAACAACACTGGTGATCAGGATATGGCTTATTCTCATGAGATCCTCCGAAACCACATCTCTCTCCCACCAGGGGATAAAAAAGATTCGTTTCCTGTCCGCCATCCCGGTTCGGAGAATGCAACCCGGAACCGTGCGGCGATCACTACCCGGGACACCCCTGATCGGGTCACCGAACCCACGGCCGGAGAGGCACTCTGATGACCTGACGGCCGTGGACCATCAGTCCCTCCCTTATCCCGGCCGTTCCCGCACCACGTCTTCTGCCGTTTTATCCTGCCGCATCCCCAGGAACCGGGGATGGCGGAGTTTTCCGTCGTCGGTCCATTCGGTGAAGGCCACCTCGCAGACCAGGTCAGGGGTGACGAAATGCTCTCCTTTCTCCGGCCGGTCTTTATCGGCAAACGGGGAAGTCTTCCGTTCCCGTGACAGGAGCCGGTCACCGAGGTCCTGCAGGGTCCGGTCATCAAACCCGGTGCCCACTTTGCCGGCGGAGATGAGGTCGTTCCCCTCATAGTATCCGAGAAGCAGCGCCCCGAACCCGGTGCGGCTCCCGGACGGATCGGTGTAGCCGCCGATGACGAACTCCTGCTGGTTGACGCATTTGAACTTGAGCCAGTCGGTCGAACGCCGGTGCAGGTAACGGCCGGCAGCCCGCTTGGCGATGACCCCCTCCCAACCCTTCGCACAGGCATCGCGGTAGAACGCCACGCCATCGCCGTCCCGGTGCTCAGTGTAGCGGATGGGGTCTTCAAACGCGAAGAGTCGGGCAAGTATGCTTTTCCGGGCACGAAGGTCGAGAGCGCAGAGGTCGTATCCGTCCAGGTACATGAGGTCAAAGAGGTAGAGGGAGACGGCAACCCCGCTCCGTTCCGCCTTCTCCCGGTCCTGGATCCGCATCCGTTCCTGCAGGCGGGAGAAGCTGGTGACCTCTCCCTCGAAGGCCACGATCTCGCCATCGGCGATGAACCGTCTTTCACCGACCTTCCTGAGAGCTTCCTCGAGCTCGGGGTAGGTATCATTGAGCCGCTTCCGGTTGCGGGAGAGCAGCCGGACCGTATCCCCCTTCCGGAACACCAGGCACCGCTCGCCATCGAATTTCCGCTCGAAGATCCAGTCACGGTCATGAAACCGCCGGTCGGTCAGGGTGGCGAGCATGGGCTCCACCCAGTCCGGCTGATCGCGTTCGATGAGCTTCTCTTTGTGCTCGCCGGACAGCTGGTCAAGGAGCGGGTGCATACCAGGTCACCCTCCAAACCGGGAGAGTGAAGATTGCCCGCGGGGGAATACCGGGTCTGCGGTCTCCAGTTCCATCCCGTCATGGGCGGCCCTGACCGACACCCCGTACTCTTCTCCGAGCGCAGCTATCTTCTCCCGGGCCGCGTCGATATCTTCGTAGAACCAGCTTCCGAAGTGGACGAACAGGATTCTGGAGGTGAAAGGGGCAAACAGGCGGACCAGGTCGGGGATCCCGGAATGACCGTAGAGCGTGCCGGTCTCCGCATCCCGCCGGATACGACCGCCCTTCCGGATGAGGCTCCCGTCTGTGATCACCAGGTCGACCGGGTCGAAGAGGTGGTGGAACTCCCGGTTGATCCAGATCAGGTCGCCGGTGTAGAGGAGCGACTCCTCTCCTCTCCGGACCAGGTATGCCGCTGAGCGAACCAGCTTGCTATGGTGGGTCGGGATGGGGGTGATGGTATAGGGTCCGAGTGACACCGGGGCGTTCATCATGGTCACGGTAACCGTGTCCTCATATGCCTCGGGCCCGTACATCGGGACGTCAACCGGGGCCGGATCGGTGATGAAGAAGGCGTGGTCCGGGTGGAGGTGGGTGATGAAGATGTGGTCCGGCCGGATATCGAGGTATTCCTTCTCCCCTATGTCGAAGAGGAGGGTTCCATCGATGAGGATGCCGGAATGGCGCGAATGGGAAGGGGCCGATTCCTCCACCTCCCCCCGGGTGCCGAGGACGGTGAGGTGCATGGGAGGGATCAGATCTCTTCCACCGTGACCCCTTCACGGATCCAGGCCCAGGCCTGCATCCGCCGGTCATGGCTGAAGAACCGGGTCTCGGTGTTGGGGAAGATGAAGAAGAAGTCCTGGAACGCGGTCCGCAACTGGTCCCATCCCTCCTCGCCAAT
>JAAEES010000011.1 GCA_013415575.1 Methanomicrobiales archaeon
AATGGGGCTGAATCAGGAATATTTCCGTGACCCGGGATATTCCAGGTGCCAGACAAGAGCGGTGGTGCGATCAGGAACAGCCCTGGAGAAGGAAGGTCCGGGCAGAGCACCTGCTGCGGGAGAACGAGGATGGGCGGACCAGAATCGGAATGGAAAAAAAGAATCAGAGATTGAGGTGACCGTTCCGCTGCAGCCAGTCAACCTGGGGGCGGGTGTAGCGGTAGAAGATGTCACACTTTTCGTCCTGGAAGCTCCAGGGAACGACGATCAGGAGATCCCCTTCACGGATCCACAATCGTTTCTTGATCTTTCCCTTGATCCGGCCCATACGGGTGATGCCGTCAGCGCACCTGACCGAGATGTGGTTTGCACCAAGCATGGACTCAGCACGGGCAAACTGTTCCTGGAATCTCTTTTTCGGCAGTCGTACGCGGACTATTTCTGGTTCGGGTCCGGTGTTTCGGGGATTATGTTGTGCAGACAGTAAAACAACTCCTGTGCCGGATGATGGTGAACACCTCCGTCGGAAGACATATCGTCGTAGTATATCAGTGGGGGCCGAAGACCCTTTAAAGTGTCGGTTCGGAGAAAAAAGGGGATTTTTCCGGAGAAACCGGTAAAATATCCCAATTCAGCGGACTGCACGGGATACCCTCAGTGATTTGTAATAAAAAAAATTCAAAACGGTGCACGTAATAGTTACTAAATTACTTTCAATTCTACAAAATAATCAAAAAATAAATTTTTTAAAGTAATAGTATTACAGTATTGTTGTTTCGTATGAAGAGAATACCTATACCCCCGCTTCTTGCGGTAGGCATGGTGCTCCTCGCCCTGGTGTTCCTTGCTGCCTGCGTACAGAATTCCGCATCCGTTTCCCCATCGGCAGGAACCACAACGGAGACGATCACCATCACCGATACATTCGGACGGGTGGTCACCGCACCCCTCGAACCCGAAAGCGTGGTCTGTTCGGGATCCGGCTGCCTGCGTTACCTGGTCTACCTCCAGGGACAGGACCTCGTGGTCGGCGTCGACAGTATCGAGCAGAAGGACCAGGTGATCGAAGGCCGTCCCTATGCCCTGGTCTATGGGGCACAGTTCAAAACCCTCCCCCTGATCGGCGAGTTCCGGGGCAAGGATGATCCCGAGAAGATGGTCGGGATCGGCCCGGAACTGATCTTCAAGTGCGGTTCGACCGGCACCGCCTATGCCACCAGTGCTGATGATGCTGACACCCTCCAGGCCAAGACCGGCATCCCGGTGGTCGCCTTCCCCTACGGCTCACTCCGGAACGATGCCGAGAAGGCAGAGATGTACGGCGGACTCCGGGTGATGGGAACGGTGCTCGGGAAGGAAGGCCGGGCAGAAGAAGTGATCGCGTATATCGAGGCCACTATGGCCGACCTCGAGCAGCGGACCGGAGATATCCCAGAATCCGGGCAAAAGACGGTGTACATCGGCGGGGTCAGTTCTGCCGGAGCCCACGGCATTATCTCCACCGAGCCGGCATATCCGCCGTTCCTCTGGGTGCATGCCCGGAACGTGGCCGCTGGCATGGGGGCCGCTCATGCCGATATTGCCAAAGAAGCCCTGGTCGACTGGGATCCCGACTACATCTTCATCGACGCCGGTACCATCCAGGTGGAGAGCGACGGGGCGATTGGTGAGCTGAAGAACGATCCCGCACTTACGGGCCTCACGGCGGTCAGGGAGGGCCGGGTCTACGGGGTGTTTCCCTATAATTTCTATAACACGAACTACGAGTCCGTCCTGGCTGATGCCTACTTCGTGGGCAAAATCCTGTATCCCGACCGGTTTGCGGATATCGATCCCCAGGAGAAGGCCGATGAGATCTTCACCTTCTTTGTCGGAGAGCCGGTATTTTCCGATCTGAACAGCCAGTACAGGAACCTCGCATTCGCACCGATACCCCTGTAGGTTACCATGTCCGTCCACACGAGATACCGTCCCGGGAGGCGATGACCGGGTGCACTTCGAAGACGGCCTCGTTCCGGAGGATTACCTGGCCTATATCCGGAAGAAATCGCTCTGGATAGCGGGGGGAGTCTTCCTCCTGCTCATCCTCTTTGTGATCTCGATATCGGTGGGTGCCGTGGCAATTCCCCTTGCGGAAGTCCTCCAGACCCTGTTTGGACAGAATATCTCCCACAAGTGGGACACCATCATCTGGAACATCCGGCTCCCCCAGGCACTTACCGCTGTCGTGGCCGGGGCCGGGCTGGCAGCGGCGGGAGTTGCCATGCAGTCGATTCTCCGAAACCCGCTCGGTTCTCCGTTCACTCTCGGCATCGCAAATGCCGGGGCATTTGGTGCGGCATTCGCGGTCATTGTGCTCGGGACAGGACAGATGCATTCTACCGTTGCCAATGCCGTCACCATCAGCAACCCCTACCTGACCACCGTGATGGCGTTCATCTTCTGCCTCGCTGCAACCGCCGTCATCCTTCTCATCTCGAAGGTTAAGGGGGCATCGCCGGAGGTGATGGTCCTGACCGGTGTTGCCATATCCTCGCTCTTTACTGCAGGGACCATGTTCCTTCAGTACTTTGCCTCTGATGCCCAGCTGGCCGCCGTTGTGTTCTGGACCTTCGGCGATGTCTCGCGGGCCAGCTGGCCGGAGCTTGCCCTCATGGCAGTCATCGTCACTGCCGGGGCAGTGTTCTTCACCGCGAACCGTTGGAACTACAATGCCATCGATGCCGGTGACGAGACCGCGAAAGGTCTCGGCGTTAAGGTTGAGCGGGTGCGCAATATCGGGATGGTGGTCGGTGCCCTGGTCACCGCTGTCGTCGTCTCGTTCCTCGGGGTCATCGGGTTCGTGGGACTGGTCTGCCCCCACATGGCACGGAGGATTATCGGCGATGACCAGCGCTATCTCATTCCCGCCTCCTGCGTGATGGGGTGCATCCTTCTCCTTGCCGCCGACACTGCTGCCCGCATCATCGTATCTCCCTATGTGCTTCCGGTCGCCGTGCTCACCGCGTTTCTTGGCGCACCGGTCTTCGTCTACCTGCTGGTCAGGGGGTACCGGAGATGAACCTCTCTGTTGAAGAACTCAGGTTCATGTACCGGAACCAGGAGGTGCTCCAGGATATCTCCTGCACCGTTGAACCCGGGGAAGTTGTTGCGGTACTCGGGCCGAACGGCGTGGGCAAGACCACCCTCCTCAAGTGCCTGAACCGGATCCTCCGGCCGAAGAGCGGGGCGGTCTATCTCGGTGACGAGAACCTCCTTGGCCTTGATACCCTGGAGCTTGCCCGCCGGATTGGCTATGTTCCCCAGCGGGTGGAGACCGGGCGGCTCACCGCATTCGATGCCGTCCTGATCGGCAGGAGGCCCCACATCGGCTGGGACATCACCGAACGGGACCTGAAGGTCGTGGATGCTGTCTTCCGCCGCCTCTCCATGAATCACCTGCGCCTCTCGTACATCGATGAGATGAGCGGCGGGGAACTGCAGAAAGTGGCGATTGCCCGGGCACTGGTGCAGGAACCGCGGATCCTCCTCCTTGATGAGCCCACCAGCAATCTCGACCTGAAGAACCAGGTCGATATCCTGGAGATCATTGCGCATATCGTCAGGGAGCACGGTATCGCCGTGGTCATGACCATGCACGATCTCAACCAGGCCCTGCGGTTCGGCAACCGGTTCATTTTCCTTAAGGACCGGCGGATATTCCTGTACGGGAGAGGGGACGAGATAACCCCCGGGGTCATCCAGTCGGTCTATGGGATCCCGGTCATTATCGATACCATCGGTGGCCAGCCGGTGGTGGTGCCGGTGCGGGGACGTACGGGATGATGAAGAAAAGAGGGAGGTGCCGGATCAGTACACCGTGGAGGCAGCGTCCTGGACTTCCGGCTCCTCGGGAATCAGGATCCAGGCGACGATGTAGGCGATGACGCCGACCCCCACGGAGAGAAGGGTGAGCACCACCCAGAGGATCCGGATGAGGTTCGGATCGGTGTCAAAGTAGGTCCCAAGGCCGCCGCATATTCCTCCGAGAATCCGGCTGGTCCGTGACCGGTAGAGCCGCTTCATGCAGGAAGTATCGTTCCCGGATGAGAAAAGGTTCGCGGAATATGGTACAGTACTTCGTGACCGGACTCAATTTCTGCGAACATCACCCCTCATACGTATGGTGACCGGACCAGGGAAACGAACGGTTTAAGCCGGAGCGACCCCGATCTCTTCCCCGGATCACCATGGCACACTTCAGAACCGGCGACGTACTCCTCGCCCCGGTACAGATGGGCAGGCACATCACCCCGAAAGTCCGGCCGGTGGTGGTGGTCGGCACCGGTGAGGACGGGGTGCTCTTCGTCTGCCCGGTCTCGAGCAGGCCGCCATCCGATGCCCCGGCCATCCCGCTGGGGCTGGATGACTTTGCGGAAGGCGGGCTCGATCTGTTCGAAGAGAGCTACATCCTCTCCACCCACATCTGCCGGGTGGCGGTCTCCGATGTCATCGGGAAGAAGGGGCGGCTCCGGCCCGGCATGGTCGACGGAATCCTCCCGGAATAGCATTCCGGGATGCTGCCGGAGTGATGCCGGAGGGTCAGCGTGAACAGGAAACCTGCAAACGGATCCCCTGCACGGTCCTCAGGGGTGACAGGATCCGGGGCCCCGATCTGCACCTCTCCGGGAGAGAGCAGGATCCGGGCCCTGCACCAGCGGTCGTCTGCCGGATGCCATCACCGTTCCCGGGAGATGAAGCCGCAGGGTTCTTATGGCTGGGAACCGACTCATTTTCCAGAACGGAGCAGAACCATGTCACGATTCCTTGTTCCGGCCATACTTATTGTGGCCGCCCTCATCGTCCTCCCTGCAGCCGCCACTGACGGAATCGGCGGAAACCAGGGATACTTTTCCATCACGTCCACCCCGTCCGGGGCGGCGATCTCGTTTGATGGCTTCTATGCCGGAACCACACCGGCCACCATCCCGGTGTATACCACGGCACCACCGCAGCACACCATCAGCCTCTCTCTGGAGGGCTACCAGGTCTGGGTGAAGTCCTACATCGGCAACCCCCTGGCCGGTGAGACCATCCCCATCCATGCCGACCTGGTCTTCATCCCGGTCACCCAGCCCACCCACATGCCCGGGTCCGGGAAGGGGTACTATGCCATCGCCTCATCCCCCATCGGGGCGAATGTGTACTTCGACAACGTGTACAAAGGGCTCACCCCGGTGACCGTTGAGGTCTCGCCGACCGGCACCCCCGGGCACACCATCCAGGTCACCCTCTCCGGGTACCAGGACTGGATCTCTGCCTACCAGGGCAACCCTGACGACGGCCAGACCATCCAGGTGATGGCCTACCTCACGCCGGTCACCCAGTACGGCAGCGTCTCGGTCGATTCCGTACCGTCCCAGGCCACTGCCACCCTGGATGACAGCTCTTCGCAGATCACGCCCTGCACCTTCTCAAACATCCCGCCGGGGTCGCACAGCCTCCAGGTCAGCAAATCAGGATACCAGACCTGGAGCACGGTCGTTTCGGTCAGCCCCGGGAAGAACACCCATGTCTCTGCGAGCCTGAGTGCGATTACCCCCGATACCGGATCGATCTACGCCACCACCATCCCCCAGGGGGCATCGGTGTATGTTGACGGTGTCTACTACGGCCCCTCCCCGCAGATCGCGAGCGGGCTAACGGTCGGCACCCACCAGGTCCGCCTCTCCCTCTCCGGCTTCCAGGACTGGGTCGGGCAGGTGGAGGTACTGGGCGGGAAGACCACCACCATCAGCCACACCCTCTCGGTCAGCCCGACGGTCCCTCCCACGCAGGTTCCCGGCACCGGGACCCTCACCGTAGCCTCCAACCCCGCTCCGGCGCAGGTCTACCTCGATAATGCATACATGGGCATCACCCCGATCACCCTCCCTTCAGTCACCGGCGGCACCCACCAGCTCCTGATCCGCCTCGATGGATACGCCGACTGGCAGGCAACGGTGCAGGTCGCCGCCGGGCAGACCACGCCGGTTGATGCGACCCTGGTTCCTGCGGCGCCGACCATAATACCGCTGTCCCCCGCCCTGGTCGTCCTTGCATTCGGCATCCTGGCCGTCCTCATCGCAGGGCGGAGGAAATAACCCGTTTTTTGACCGGCGGACTGGAGCCGGAATTTTCCCCGTCACCGGAGATACCAGCACGCTCTGCGGCACCTCCTGACCATCAGGCTTGAAGTATCCCCTTCCCTAATCTACCAGTAGTGAGACCATCGTGACCCGGCCTGACGATGATGCCGAACCACCCCTCTCGGGCACACCGGCGGCCGTTCCCTGGCATGCCCTCGAGGAAGAGGATCTCCTTGAAAAGCTCCGCTCATCGCTCCAGGGGCTCACCGGCCAGGAGGCCGCGCTACGCCTTGCCGATTACGGCCCAAACGCCCTCCCGGTTCAGGAAGGTCCCGGGATCGGGACCATCTTTCTCCACCAGTTTAAAAATCCCCTGATCTACATCCTCCTTGCCGCTGCCCTGATCTCGGTCCTGATCGGCGATGCCAAGGACGCCTTCTTCATATCAGCGGTGGTGATGCTGAACGCCGTCATCGGCCTGGTCCAGGAATGGAAGGCGGAGCGGAGCGCCAGCCGCCTCCGGCAGCTCCTGGAGATCCGCTCCCGTGTCCGCCGGGAAGGAACAGAACGGGTCATTCCGGCACAGGAGCTGGTGCCCGGGGATATCGTCTTCCTCGACCCCGGGAGCCGGGTCCCGGCCGACATCCGCCTCCTCCACGAAGCCCGGCTCATTGTCGATGAGTCCCTGCTCACCGGGGAATCGGAAGGAGTAGAGAAGCAGATCGTCCTGCTCGAACCGGACATCCCGGTCCACAACCGCTTCAACATGGTGTTTGCCGGGACCACGGTCATGGC
Organism: Methanomicrobiales archaeon; assembly: GCA_013415575.1. Lineage (GTDB taxonomy): Archaea > Halobacteriota > Methanomicrobia > Methanomicrobiales > Methanospirillaceae > UBA9949. Next base: position 6,903 of record JAAEES010000011.1, read on the forward strand.
CGGACGGGGGGAGGGGATGGTCTGCGCAACCGGGATACGGACGGAAGTGGGGAAAATCGCCCGGGCCGTGCAGACCACCGAACCTGCCCGTCCTCCTCTCCTCATCCGCATGGAGCGGTTCTCCCGGTTCATCGGGCTGTTCGTAGTCGCGGCAAGCCTGGTCATGGCCGCCATCGCCCTCTCCCGGGGTATTCCCCTGACCGAGGTCTTCTTCCTCGCTGTAGCCCTCTCGGTGTCAGCTATCCCCGAGGGACTCCCGGTGGGGATTACCGTTGCCCTCTCCATCGCCTCCTCCCGGATGGCAGCCCGGAACGTGATCGTCCGCCGGCTTTCTGCGGTGGAGAGCCTTGGGAGCTGCACCACGATCGCCTCTGACAAGACCGGGACGCTCACCGTGAACCAGCAGACGGTGCGGGAGATCCTGCTGCCTTCAGGGGCCCGGTTCACCGTCAGCGGTGCCGGGTATGCCGGGGAGGGATCAGTTGTTGACGACGAGGGAAGGGTGGCCACCGGTGCCGGACGGATGGCCGCTCTGGCGCTTGCCCGTGCAGCGGTGATCTGCAACGAGGGGGGCCTTTTCGAGGAGCCCGATGGCCAGTGGGTCTTCCAGGGGGATGCCATGGACGTGGCCCTGCTGGCCCTGGCCTGGAAGCTGGGGATGAACCCGGACCACATCAGGAACGAGATTGAAGTGATCGCAGAGGTGCCTTTTGAACCGGCACAGCGATATGCCGCGGTCTACTACCGGCACGAGGGGACGGTCGGGGTGGCGGTCAAGGGAGCGCTGGAGGCGATCCTGCCCTACTGTACGAGTGTGGACCGATTGGCTGCCGGAGGTCTGCTGGCCGATCTCACCGGCAGGGGATTCCGGGTGCTTGCCGTTGCAGAAGGGACCCTCACAACCCTGCCCGGGCTCTTCGAGCTGGAATCGGCCCGTCCCCCCCTCCGTCTTCTCGGGCTGGTGGGCTTCATCGATCCCATCCGTCCCGATGTTCCGGACGCCATCCGGACCTGCCGGGAGGCAGGAATCGACGTGGTGATGGTGACCGGAGATCACCCGGCAACCGCGCTTTCCATCGCCCGGCAGCTCGGTATCGCCGCTGCCGATGACCAGGTGATAACCGGATCAGACCTGGAGGGCCTCGGGGCACCCGACCTGCCGGAGTTCCACGAGAAGATCGGGGATATCCGGGTATTTGCCCGGGTGACCCCGGTCCAGAAGCTCTGGATCGTGGATGCCCTGGTCCGGCGGGGGCACTTTGTGGCCGTGACCGGTGACGGGGTCAATGATGCTCCGGCCCTCAAACGGGCCAATATCGGGGTGGCCATGGGCTCGGGAACTGATGTGGCCAAGGAGACAGCCTCATTGATCGTGACCGATGATGCCTTCTCCTCAATCGTCGCTGGTGTCGAGGAGGGCCGCTTTGCCTACGACAACATCCGCAAGGTGACCTACCTGCTCATCTCCACGGGGTTTGCAGAGGTGATTCTCTTCTCGCTGGCCCTGATGGCCGGGCTGCCCCTCCCGCTCCTCGCCGTGCAGCTTCTCTGGCTCAACCTGGTCACGAACGGCATCCAGGACGTGACCCTCGCCTTCGAGGCCGGCGAGCCCGGGGCCATGCAGCGCAAACCCCGTGACCCGAAGGAAGGAGTCTTCAATTCCCTGATGCTGAAAGAGTCGGTCCTGTCCGGCGTATCCATCGGCCTGATCGCCTTCTTCACCTGGTCGTTCCTGCTCGGGAATGGGATGGAGGAAGGTGCGGCACGAAACCTCCTCGTCCTGCTGATGGTGCTGCTCGAAAATGTCCATGTGCTGAACTGCCGGTCCGAGTACCGCTCGGCATTCCGGATCCCTATTAAAAACAACGTCCTCCTGATCACCGGAATCCTCGCCGCCCAGGGGGTGCACATCGCTGCCATGCACATCCCGGTCATGCAGGAGATCCTGGAGATAGGGCCGGTCACGGTCGCCGAATGGGGAGCGCTCCTGGTGCTGGCGGCTCTGATCCTGGGGGTCATGGAGATCTTCAAGTATTTCAACGGGAGATCCGGCCCGGTACGATCCGGAGAGGGAGCAGCGTATGGGTAGCGAGGGCGGTGTCGGGAAGAACCATGCCCCTCCCTGCCAGAGGTACGGGGGTTCCCGATGACCCCGCCGCTCTTAATTGCCGTGTACTTCACCGGATTGATCGTGGCATCCGCGATACGGCTGGTGTACACCCGGGAATACCGGGACCGGGTCAGGAAGGAGGGGAAGCGGCCCCGGGTCGATACCCCGCTGGTCTACCTCCCTGCCCTGGGCTTCTTCATCATCCCGCTGGTGTACGTGCTGACACCCCTGCTCTCCTTCGCCGATTACACCCTGCCGTTTACCGCCGGCCTGGCCGGGACCGCGGTCTATGCCCTGGCCCTCTGGCTGCTCTGGCGATCCCATGCCGACCTCGGACGATATTTCTCACCCGTGGTTGAAGTGATTGAGGGACAGCGGCTGGTCACGGACGGGATCTACCGCCGAATCCGACACCCCATGTACACCGCCCACCTGCTCTGGGGCCTGGCCCAGCCCCTCCTCCTCTGGAACTGGGTGGCCGGGTTTGCCCTCCTCGCAACGGTTATCCCGCTCATGCTGGTCCGGATTCCCGCAGAAGAGCGGGTCATGCGGGAGCAGTTCGGCAGCGAGTACGCGGAGTATATGGCCAGGACCGGGCGATTGCTGCCAGCAAGGGGGAAAAAGAGCGGGTAAAAATTGGAAGGAGTCGTTACCTCCTTCGCAGGAGGAGGAGAGCCGCGAGCAGGCCGGCACCGGCTGCCCATAGCGGGAAAGAAGCCCGCGTCCGGGTCGGCACCGGTGCAGCAGTGGGCGGAGTGGTCACCTCTGCAGGGGCTGGTGGAACGGTTGTCACTACGGGGGCCGTGGCTGGTGTGCCAGGGCCGGCGAGGTTTGCCTCGGCGGCAGCCTTCCCCACCTCGGCCTTGACAAAGCCGGGCTCAAGTGAGAGCGCTGTGTCGTAGGCGGCGATTGCTCCCTGGTAATCGCCTGATGCTGCCATCGCGTCCCCTTTCTCCACCCAGACTCCGGGATAGTGCGGTTGCAGCGTGAGCGCCGTGTCAAAGAGGGGGATGGCCTGGGCATAGTCCCCCAGGGCAGCGTAGTCCTGCGCTTTTCCGTAATAGACGAGGTAACCGTACTCGGGGTAGATCTGGAGGGCGGTGTCATACGCCGCTATGGACTCTTCGTACCTGCCGAGCCCGTAGAGCGCAAGCCCTTTCCCGTACCAGGCCTTCGCATACCCGGGGTTGATGGCGATCGCCTGGTCAAATGCCTCCAGTGCTTGATCGTACCGGCTCAGGTTATAGAGGGCTACCCCTTTGCCGCCCCAGGCCATCGCCAACCTCGGCTCAAGAGCGATCGCCTGGTCGTACATTGCAAGTGCCTCTTCATACTTCCCCTGGTCGACCAGCTCGTCACCCTTCAGCGAGTAGGTCCCGGCGGATTGTGCGGATACCGGGCCGGTAAGGATGACTGCCGCAATAATGCAGATCAATGCCAGTTTAGATGGAGAACATGCTGATAGGATCATTCCTGTATCACCTTAGCAAACGTGCCAGGGGCAAACCTTGGAATGGAAGGAGAAAAATATTGCCCTTCCTGCTGCACACCGGGACCGGGAAAAACAGATCCCGGGGTAAGGTATAAATGAAACTTCCTCCAGAGCCATCTCTCATGAAAAATCTCCTTTTCATCATGCTCATCCTTGCCGGGCTGCTGCTCGGAGCCGCCTGCACTGACCAGGCCCCCGTTCAGCCGGTCCCGCCGACAACTCCGCCCCCGACCGCTCCACCAACCGCTCCGGGAACGACAGTCCCGGCCGGAACCACAGGGACCGAAGCTCCACCCACCACCATGGCGGCACCCGGGCCGGAATGGAATGCCGATGGCGCCATCTCTGCCGGTGAGTATGATGGCGAGGTCACCCTGGCGAACGGGCAGATGATAGTGTACTGGAAGAACGACGGTACTATGCTGTACATGGGACTCTGGGGCCGGGTCACCGGGTGGGTGGCCATCGGGTTTGAACCCACCACCGCGATGAAGGACGCCGACATGATCCTTGGCTCCGTTTCAAGCGGGCAGGTCACCGTGCTTGACCAGTATGCCACCGGGACCTTCGGGCCGCACCCTTCTGACACCGAACTTGGCGGCACCTATGACATCATCGGGGCCGGCGGATCCGAATCGGGCGGAGTAACGGTGATCGAGTTCTCCCGGAAGCTGAATACCGGAGACCGGTTCGACAAGGTGCTCACCCCCGGGAGCACGGTGCGGTTCATCTGGAGCATGGCGGATACCGATGTCCCCACGGCCCAGCACAATATCGCGAGAGGATCCGGCCAGTTGGTTCTCTGAACCTGACCGGGACGGGAGATCTTCCTCCCCTCCCGGTGACCCGGCCGTTCCTCTCCTCACACCGGAACGGGTCCGGAGACCTGTATCGTAACCTATATCCATCGTCCCGCCGGAAATTGTGCCGGATTCTGTAGCATGCCGTTCTCCTGTCAGCAGTGCGGGGAGTGCTGTACCCGGATGGGGTACGTCTTTGATATCATCGCCGATCACGGGGAGTATGCATACACCGTCCGGAACCAGTATCTCGGCGACCTGACCGAGGTACGGGTTGCCCCGGAGATGGTTCCCCTCTTCCTGGACCGGGGTATCTTCGACCGCTACCCGAAGGCCTGCCCGTTCCTCCGGTTCGACCGTGAGAACAGGGCATTCTGCACCGTTCACCTCACCCGCCCGGAGCTCTGCCGTATCTACGGCTGCTGGCTGCTGCTGATCCAGGATGCCAGCGGCCGGCGGGCAGGGCGGGTGATGCAGGGGGGGCATGTCTCCTTCGACGACGAACTTCTCGGCCACATCTGGGAGAACCACATCCGGCCCCTCGACCGGACCGATGAAGAGGAGTGGCAGCGGAACGTCATCCGCATCCTGCAGCGGTTCGGGTATATCGTGATCCGGTGATACGGACCAGGTGTCCGGGTGCAGATGGATACCCTTTTCAAAAATGAGAGCAACCATTCTGCCATGGCCTCCCACTGCGTGCTGTGTGCCACCGGGTCATGGAAGCTCCCGCTCGTCATCGGGATCCTTGCGATCATCGTCGGAAGCCTCCTCCTGCTCTTCCCGTCCCGGTCAGTGGAGTTCATTCTTGCCATCTTCGGGGTTATCGCGTTCGTCATCGGCCTGCTGCTCTTCTGGAGCGCATGGACTATCCGGCGGGCAGGCAGCGCGGCGTTTGCAGCCCCCCTGATCCTCGGCATCCTGGCCCTGGTCCTCGCGCTCGTGGCCTTCTTCAACCCCGATCTCATCCGGGCTTTCCTCGCTGTCATCTTTGCATTCTTCTGCATCATCGGTGGCCTCCTGATGCTGGCTGCCGCATTCTCCTGGTGGGCTTCAGCAGCACGCAGGATCCTGATGGGGGGCGGGGGCATCATCCTCGCCGCTATCGGGATCCTCATCCTCTTCTCGCCGTATATCTCCGCACCCCTGGTGATGGAGATGATCGGCCTCTTTTTCCTTGCCTCAGGGCTGGTCTCGGTCATCGGAAGTCTCCTGCTCTGGCGGCGGAGCCGCACCTGCGTGATCCGGGAGTGGGAAGAGTACCGGCAGTCCGGGCAGTGACCGTTCCCCGGTCACCATACCTTTATAGGTCTATCGGGAGATCGATTGGCTGGGAGAACATCCATGAGCCTGTTGAGGGAGTATAGAAGGAGGTACCGACGATGATCGAGACACTGCCGGAATCATCGGGAAACATCCTCGGGTTCAGGTTCAGCGGGATGATCCGCGAAGAGGATCTCACCGAGGTCCTCATTCCGGTGCTGGAAGAGGCGAGCGAAGAGTACGGGATCATCCGGCTGGTGGTGGAGATCATCGACTACAAGGGAGAAGAACTGGGTGCCCGGCTCGAAGACCTCCTCGATCCTGACCGGAAGATCCTGCACATCGAGCGCGAAGCAGTCATTGGCGAGGAGGGATGGGACCAGTTGCGGACCGCGTTCCAGGACTTCTTTTTCATTTTCCCCAACACCGAGACCCGGTTCTTCAGCCATGACCGGCGGATGCAGGCCTGGGCCTGGATCCGTGAAGGGGTCACGGTGGAAGAGATCTGATCCCTCCCATGCATCTCACCGTCATCGGCACCCGGGGGGAGGTGGAGGAATCGGCCCCTTCCCATTCGCGCCATTCCGGCATCCTCATCGATGGAACCTTCCTCTTCGACATAGGGGAGAAGGAATACCTCGATATCCGGCCGGACAACATCTTCATCACCCACCTCCACCCGGACCACGCCTTCTTCATCACCGATCCGGCCCCGGTTGACATCCCGATGTACGGGCCCGAGGCATATGAGGACACGGTTACCGTGACCATGATGAACGCCCCGGTGTCGCTCGGACCCTATACCATCACCCCCATCCCGACCCACCATAGCAAGCTGGTTCGCTCAGCGGCATACCTGGTCCGGAGAGGAGAGGAGTCGCTCCTCTACACCGGCGACCTGATCTGGATCAACCGGGAGTTCCACCACC
>JAAEES010000139.1 GCA_013415575.1 Methanomicrobiales archaeon
TAAGTATCTGGGCGGCCTCGAGCATCCCCCGACGCCGTGCAGCCGGTGTGGCCATCTAGATCCCGAGCTTCTTACGCTTATGTTCGATGTGCTTCTCCATCAGGTCCGCCGCTTTCATCGGGTCGGGTTCAACGGCAAAGGCCGCATTCACCACGTCAAAGAGCCCCTTTGTCAGGAGTTCGACGACACTTGCGCTGCCCGTGATCTTGGGCATGGGGCCGAGCACGGTGTAGACCCCTGACGCCACGAAGTAGGAGCCGATGGAGACCGCTTTCTGGGAGTACCATTCGGGAGCGGCCCCGGCAACCGGCAGTTCGTCGATCCCGACTCCCACGGCGTTTGCGAGCTCTGCAAGGAGCACGAGGATGCGGGAGCAGTCAACACAGGAGCCCATGTGGAGCACCGGCGGGATGCCAAGGGCCTCGCAGACCTCCCTGAGCCCGTCACCGGCTAGCTCGGCTGCCTCGGGGCGGAGAAGCCCGGCCTTCCCGGACGCGATGGCGGCACAGCCGGTCTCCACCACCAGGATATTCCGCTTTATAAGCTCCTTTGAGAGGGTCACGTGCCCGTAGTCGTGCTTAATCTTCGGGTTGTTGCACCCGACCACGCCGGCGGCCCCCTTGATCTTGCCTGCAACGATGGCATCGACGAGCGGCTTCCAGGTATCTCCGAGCGCACTCTTGATCGCCTCAACCGAAAACCCGGTCACCACCCGCATCGGTTTTCCTGGGATCAAGACCGTGTTCGGGTTCCGGTTTTCATAGTTCTCCACCGCGAGCTTTACGATTGCCTTGGCCGTGTCCATGGCCGTCTCCGGGTAGAACGCGTAATAGAGAGAGCCGGGCACCTTTGACTTCGGGTTGGTGGAGACGATATGCGTGTGGTAGCACCCCGCCGTCCGCGGGAGCGAGGGGAAGATGCACTGGTAGTCGATGATCATGACCTCGAGCGCACCGGTGGCGATGAGCAGTTCCTGGTTGAAGTGGTTGCCTGCCTGAGGGATCCCCTTGCGCATCAGGAGCTCGTTTCCGGTGCAGCAGAGACCCACGAGATTGATCCCGGCAGCACCCTTCCTGTCTGCAAGCTCAAGGAGCTCAGGGTCAGACGCGGCACGGACCACCATCTCGGAGAGCACGGGATTGTGCCCGTGCAGGGCGATGTTCACATGATCCTTTTTTACCACCCCCAGGTTCACCGTGGACTCGTTGATCTCCGGCGTCTTGAAGAGGACATCAGAAATGTCCGTGGCCATCATGGACCCGCCCCAGCCGTCGCCGAGCGAGGTCCGCAGGCCATGGAGCAGGATATTGGTATAGTCCGCCCCCACGCCCATGTGGACGCGGTGCATGGCCTCCACGATCTCGCGGTCGACGCTCCGTGGCGTAATCCCGGTGGCATTCCAGATCTTCTGTGTCTTCTCCGGGGCCCTCCGCGAGAACTGCACGTAGTTCTTGGTGGTGCCGTACTCCTCGAGCAGGGCGAGCGCAACGTCGCGGGCGAGTTCTTCATCCGTCAGTCTCGCAGTCTCAAACCCGAACTCTTCGGCAATCCTGCGCAGTTTTACGCCGTCGGTAATCGTGTAACCCTGCGCTTCGCCGATCGCGGTCTTGTGGAGTGTCTCGACGATCTCCCGCCCGTGGTCAGAGTGGGCGGCCGCCCCCGTGGCGATGGTGTCGAGGAGGTTTCGGGCTACGATCAGGTCGGCATCTGCCCCGCAGACCCCCCGCACCCGTCCGTGCTCGGGGATGATCCGGCATGGCCCCATGGCGCAGCGGCTGCAGGAGAGGCCTTGGGCACAGAACTTGCACTCCGGCTGCTGTTTTTCATACCGGTCCCAGACTGTCTCGATCCCCTCTTTCAGGCTCACCTCAATGAGTGGTTTTGCGAGTTCGTCGATCGTCCGCTCTTCCTTCTTCTGTTCGATGATCTTCGGGTTCAAGAGCGATTCTCTGGCCCTTTCCACATCAGAACAGACAATCCTTTTCTGTACATAATCAGGATCTGGCTTCACCATTCCGTTCACCCTTCGACATACCTTTGGTATAAAACACTTCTTACGCGTTCATTCCCTCATAAACTTACCGCAGAAAATGGGTTCTAAATCATTTTCTCTTTCTTCTCCTCGATCCGCTGGATTGCCATGGCATGGGCCCGGGACGCGGACTCCTTGACCCGGGTGCTCGGGTCCTCGAATTTGAGTTTTTCGAGGGCATCCGCCACGTTCTGGTCCGCAAAATCAGCGAGGGCTTCTGCCGCTTTGGCGCGAATGTACTCCTCCTCGTCACAGAGCGCCGCCAGCAGCCCATCGGTGTCGCGGGCGGCTTTCATACTGTCAATGTCCACAACCTTCATGATCCATTCTCCTTTCGTTTCAGTTTCCAAACCAGCACCCAGAGGATAAAAACATTGCGCCCGGAACGGGCAGCAATATATTTATACATCTCCGCTCCATGCACCTCCGCTGGAGGTGTTCAGTCATGAAATGCTATATCTGCGATATTGAGGGGGCCGAGCATGAGGCAGTCGCCGTCTGCCAGATCTGCGGGATGGGGCTCTGCCGGGAGCATGCGATCCGTGAGAATATTCAGATCCCGCACGAAATACTCGGGCAGACTGTCAAGACGTCCATACCGGTCTTCCTCTGCCCGGACTGCAAAAATGCGCTCCGGAACCCGTGAAGGCAACACTCATGTAGGGAGACGTGCACACTAATGTCAGTGACCGTCATGGCAGCACTGGCTGAAGAGATTATGGCTGCGATGGCAGGATCTCGACTTGGATTAGTTAAAATTGAAATGATATCTGGTGATGAAAATGGTAGCGCTATCCCCTATAATGAAAGAAGCCTTCAGTAAAACGAAACCATATCCCGTGGCCACCGCCTCGAAAGATGGCATCCCGAACGTCGTTCCAATGACTCAGGTCTGGCTTTTCGATGATGAGACAGTATGGATTGTGGACAACTTCATGCTCAAGACCATCTCAAATCTCAAGGAAAATCCGAAGGCATCCATTTACGTCTATACAAGCGAGCCAAAAGCATGCTTCCAGATAAAGGGCAATGTGATGCTGTATACAGCTGGTGAAAAATTTCAGAAGATGAAGACTATCATGCAGGAGAGAAATCCCAAATTACCCGCCCGGACACTTGTTGAGATGAAGATTTCCGAGGTCTATGAATGCTGGTACGGTCCTGAGGCTGGTAAAAAATTATTATAACTAAACCCGGAGACGAAAGGCTGCTGGCAGATCAAGGGGACCGTAGAGTACAGGACGAGTGGGGTCGGAGTACGAGGACATGCGCCAGACCATCCTTGCGAAGATGGCAAGGCGCCGGCAAATGGCCATCTAATGATGTGGATCACCGAGGTCTACGACTGCAAGCCCTGCCCTGATGCAGGCAGAAAACTTCTCTAAAAAACTTTTTTTCTAGGGCAAGATTTATTATCTTCATCATACCCGTGATGACTATGAACCAGAGCAGCTATATCGTCGCCCTTCTCCTTCTCCTGCTGGTCGTCTCGCTGCCTGCGGCTGCACGCGGGCCGACCATCAGGGATATCGAAGAGGGCGATACAATATTCCTGTACGAGGAAGACCTCGACCTCTCAGGGATCACCTCGGATGGCCAGGTGAGTTACCTCGCCCGGATCGAGGATGGAGAGCCAAAAGATCCCCGACTTTCTGTCCCCGATGCAAACGCATGGAGTGTCCCCTCTTATCTCGAAGATGATGAGCTCGGGGCCTATGCGGTCATCAACGGGTCCGGGGTGTGGGAAGGCTCTCTC
>JAAEES010000140.1 GCA_013415575.1 Methanomicrobiales archaeon
CGTTGAAGAGCTGCATCGCTTCATCGAGTGTCCTGATATCCTCGATGAGAGCCACATCGACCCGGGGGGTCATGATCTCCCGGGTGAGGGTATCCCCGAACTCGAGAACCGAGTAGAGCATCTCCCGCTCTTCCTGCTCGATGGTTCCCTCTTCCTTCCCTACCTCGATCCACTCCTTGATCTCCTCTTCGGTGACCATCGTCTCGCCGACCGCGGCAGAGGCACCGAAGCGCCCGGTGATCTTCTCGATGCCCCAGATAACGGGGGACAGGATTCTGGAGAGGATGAGGACCGGCTTTGAGACCGCCAGCGCGAGTTTCTCGGTGTTCCTTGCCGCGTAGATCTTCGGGCCGATCTCCCCGAAGAAAAGGAGGAGGATGACTACGACACCGGTGGCTATGCCGACCCCGATGTCGCCGAAGATGCTGATGGTCACTGCCGTGGCGATCGCGGCTGCAGCGACATTCACGATATTGTTGCCGATCAGGATGGCGATCAGGAACCGGTTCGGCGTCTCCTTCAGGGCCGAGAGGGATTTGGAACCCTTCTTCCCTTCGTTCAGCAGGGTCCTGACCTTTGCACGGGTGATCGAGATGAGGGCTACTTCAGAACTTGAGAAGAATGCGGAGAAGACAAGGCAGGCGATGAAGAGCAGAAGCAGCAGAATGTCCCCAATCATTGGATCCACGCCGCAGAGGCGGCCGATAATACTCTATGGTTCATATTACGAGGATTTACCTAACGTTTCGTGTTCACGTTTTATAAATCCAGCGTTTCACCCAACAAGGGAGCGGACGTACCGTGCCTGATCCCGGAGAACGAGTGTCTTTTCCTCTGACGAGAGGTCATGGTCGAAGTTCCGGTCCTCGATCTCGAAGGTGATGGTGCCGTCAAATCCGGCGCGTTTGAGATGGTGCAGGATGGCGGCGATCCGGGCGCTCCCGTCTACCGGGAGGTGCATGGTCTCCCCGTCAGCCTTCCCGAGGTGGACGGTAGCCAGCCGGTCGGCGCAGAGATCGATGTACGAGAATACCTCCTCCACCGATTCCCCCATTGCATGGGAGACATCGAGGGTGAACCAGAGCCAGGGTTCCTGGTCCAGGATCTCGCGGACCGTCTCCGGGGTACAGAGAAGGGAATTGACTTTCCGTTCCATATTCTCGATGGCCACCCTGACCCGTTTTCCCTGAACGGCATCATCGAGTTTCCGGATATAGTGATCGAAGCGGCGGTAGTCCGGGGCACTCGGCGGGCGCTTTGCCGTCCGCCGGCCGGGGTGTACGGTCAGCACATCGGCACCAGCGGACTCGGCCAGTTCCACGGCTGCAAGGGTGTAGTGCACCGAGACAGCAGCCACCTTCGGGTTGATCGAGCAGGGATTGAGATCGAGAATAGGTGCATGGACGGTGAGTGGAGAGAAACCAGGGTGGGCCTCGATGCAGGCGCAGAGTTCGTGGACGGGCTGCTCCCGGAGCCAGAAGTGCGGTGTCTCCACCCAGAACTCCAGGGAATCCAGTTCCGCCTCGGCAACGAAATCGAAGATCTCCCCGAGAGGATACTCATGGAAGAACATGCTCGAGACGGCAAGCCGTACCATGATCCTAATTCATAATCCGCCGCCGCAATAATAGTTGTTGCATGGAATGGTACCAGCAGCGGGTCAGCCAGGAACGGAGGGAGCACAGCATCGAGATCTTTTGTGTCTCTGAAATCTCCTCTATCATCTCCTCAGTGCTTGATGATGGCCGGCTGCAGGACGTCTGGGTACGGGGCGAAGTGACCAATTTCAAGCCCCATGCCTCCGGCCACCGCTACTTTTCGCTCGGTGAGCGGAAGGACCAGGGGACTTCCGCCCTCATCCAGTGCGTGATGTGGCGGTCGGATGCCCAGCGGCTCGGCTTCCAGCTGAAGGACGGTATCGACGTGATAGCGCTCGGTTCGATCGGCCACTATCCCCCCCAGGGGCGCTACCAGTTCTATGTCCGTGATCTCCGCCATGCTGGGGAAGGGGAGAAGCATCTCCTCGTCGAGAAGTGGAAGGCCATGCTCGCGGCTGAGGGCATTTTTGAGAATGAACGGAAGAAGACGCTTCCCCGCTTCCCGGAACGTATCGGTGTGGTGACGTCAGGGACCGGGGCGGTTCTCCAGGATATCAAAAACGTGATCGCACGGCGGTTTCCGCTCGAGATCGTGGTTTCACCGACCGCGGTGCAGGGCGATCAGGCGCACCTCGAGATCGTGCAGGCCCTCATACGGATCGATGGTCTTGTCGATGTGATCATCATCGCCCGGGGGGGAGGGAGTTTCGAGGATCTCTTCCCCTTCAACCACCCGGATGTGGCCCGGGCCATCTCCTGCTGCAGGACCCCGGTGGTGAGCGCGATCGGCCACGAGACCGATTTCACCCTCGCTGATTTTGCCGCCGATGTCCGGGCTCCGACACCGTCTGCCGCTGCAGAACTGGTGGTGCAGGACCGGGCGGCTCTCAGGGAAGGGCTCTCCCTGCTCCACAAGCGGCTGGGGTCAACGCTGGTCTCGAAACTCGACCGGGCGGCACGGGAAATAGCCGAACTCCGTACGCGGATCGCTCCCGGCCGGATGGAACGACGGATAGCGGAACGGCGACAGGATTGCGCGATAATGGCCGAACGGCTTGCACGGGCCTCCTCGGGCAGGATCGAACGGGAGCGGCTCATACTGGCCGGAATCGAGGCCCGGCTCGCAGGGAGGGATCCCCTCGCCCTGCTGGAGCGCGGCTACTGTATTCTCGAAAAGGAGGGGAGGGCCGTGCGGAACGCCCGCGGGATCTCCAGGGGAGATATACTCGGGGTACGGATGCAGGACGGCAGGCTTGAGGTGCTGGTACGGGGGGTGACCCATGACAAAGAGCTATGAAGAGCTGATCAGCGAGCTGAAGGAGATTGTGAAGAAGATCGAGGACAACGATACGGGCCTTGACGAGAGCATCGCCCTCTATGAGCGGGGAGCGCTCATCGTCAGGCAGTGCGAAGAACTCCTCGCCTCTGCCGAGCTCAAAATCTCCATGCTCGGGCGCGACTAAAAACCTGATGATCCGGTGCGGAGTCCTCCGGCGTACCGCAGGTGTGCAGAGGTGTGGTCATTTTCTTCGGCCTGCGTGAAGGAGACCCTGTCCTTACCACCGCATTCAGGGACGCACCCCGCCTGGTTATTCCACCCGGACGGTCATCTCCACCACCAGCTCCGCTCCCCCCTGCAGGAGGGCGATGAGCTCCCGCGGCAGGTCCCTGGCGGTCGCATCAGACCTGATGCCGACCGTTCTCCCGCAGACGTAGTCGCTCTTCCTCCAGACCAAATCCGTGGGGTGGTCGAGGGTCATGGCCCGGCTCCCCCGCGAGGTGATGGTGATACAGCAGTCCCCGCAGCAGAGGCGGGTGACCAGGACCGCCTCGTCACCGGCGAGCGCTTCGGCGAAGGCGGGCGGAAGTCCGGAAGCACCGGTATCTGCGGCGATACCGATGATGCAGTCGCCCTGGCAGGAGAGGTGCTCTTCCCGGGTGATCTCGAAGGTCGTGGGGTGCCGTCCGGTCACGTTCGGGTGACCCCGGCACCTGATGGTCGCATGAATCTCTCTCATGGCCGGTGTATGCATCAAAGGGGCAGGACAGGATATAACACCACCTCTCCCTCCCCAATCCTCATATGAGAGAACGAATCACCTGTAGTCAGGTTGGTGGTGATGCAGAAGATCCTCTACTGCCCGGAGTGCGGGCACGACGTGGAGCACACGGTGCTCTCGGAGAC
>JAAEES010000141.1 GCA_013415575.1 Methanomicrobiales archaeon
TTGCAGTAATGTTGATGCGGACAAATATGACGGTCCCGTGAAATTCCTGCGCATACTGGCGGAAATACGGTTCCATGGTCCTGCAATGCGGGCATGTCGGACTATAGAACATCACCAGTACCGGAAGATCAGATTTTTCGACGGTTTTCTCCCAGGTGATGTCGGTCAGCTCGAGGACGGATCCTTCTTCCATTGTTCCCCCGTAAAAGGAGTATGTATCAGCCTCCGGAAATATAGTTTATCTCCCTTCCATTCATCAGAACAGCGACTTTCGGAAACCGGGATGCCGTTCGTTCCCCCGGAACGTCCACTCCTGCTCTTTGACCAGATAGTTGATGACGCTCTCGGAGATATCTCCGGCACACTCACCGGAACGCCTGATGTTCTCGGCCATGTAGCAGAGAGACTGTCGTGTACGACTCCTGCTGCACGGCACGGGCATTGATCTCTTCACAGAGATCCTCGAAAGTGCCGGACCTGCTCGATGTTCTTGCGGGATCCCCTCATGTCATGATTGAAGAAAGATACGATGGACGTACCATACCGTTGAGCTTTGGCAGCATCTCCACGCATGAGATGTCTGCATGCCCCTGCGGATCCAGAATCTCACCTCACCTTCTCACACTCTTTTTTCCCCGTTTCTCCGGCATACCGGGCATTCCGGCATGCATGCTGCCGCGATGGCCAGTACCGGGCCGATGATCACCCCTGCCCAGAAAACAAACCCGAGGATCCCGTACAGGAGGATCACCCCCCGGTCCCGCAGGGAGGGGGGTCCGATGAGCCGGCCGGCATTCCTCACCATCAGGTATCCGAGGACCAGCGGAAGGGCAGCGAAGATCACGGTGATCATCATTGTGCTTTCCGGTCCGGTCACCATACCGGCGATGACCATCTCTGTGATGATCAGGATCCCCGACCCGATATACGAGAATCCGGCGACAGCGAGGAGCCAGGCGCCCGGCCAGAGCCGGATCCCGTCCGTCCGTTTCCTGAACCAGAGTATACCCGCTGCAACGGAACCGATGACCGGCAGGAGAACCAGGAGGAGCGGCTGTCCCTGCCATACCCGGACAGCGAGCACCTGAACGGGCACGAGTACCCATTCAGCGATGCTGAACTCCTCGAGGTATCCGGTAGCAAGGGTGTAGCGTCCCTCATCGCCGGAAACCAGCACTGAATACTCACCGGTGACAGGGGCCCGGATTGATAGCTCCGCCCGTTCGTAGATGGCCATCGGTGTGAACGGTTCATAGGACGCCACGGCCTGTCGATCAGCCGGCATACCAATACTCCCCTGTCCATCAGGGAGAACGATTCCTCCGGGTAGCGGATCGGTGCTGTCAAGGCCAGGCCCGGTGAGCGCAAGGGTCGGAGCCGTCCCCCTGTCCGGTGTTGAGAGGGAGAGGCGGATTTCCCCTCCCTCCCCAACGGTGAGGAGGTAGAGATCAACCTCATCCCCGGTCTCCAGGATTCCATACCAGGCATACGACTTCGCAGCATCGGGAACCACCGTCACCTGCCCCCCGGCAATCTCCGGCACATGGGCGGATCCGATCGCGGAGAGAAGACAGAGTGCGAGCATGAGAGCGATGCATCGAATGGAAAGCTGCATAGCACATCCCCGACTCCAGAACTCATAGAGATGATCCCTGTGCCGCGTTCCAGGGACTCATTCATCCCAAAGAGCTGTTTTCCCGCATCCGGGAAGGCCGCTGACAGCCAGATTTATATCCTCAATGGTAAATCATAGCTATAGCGAGCGTAAACTGAAACCGCACCTGCGGCCTGTGGTCTTGCATGAATAACCCGAATTATTCGGAACGTCTGGCTCTTTTCCCTGATTACCTTGTCATCTCTCCACGGTATTTTAATCACAGGGCTGCTCCCGCCGTCCCTGGTTCCCACGATCGCCGGAGTGTGTTTCCCACCGGATGAACGACAGTCACACTGAGATCTCATCCACACCCGAAGAGATTCCTGACCATCGATGGCCGTCTCCCTGTGAGACGGTACGACTGAAAAAGAGCCCCAGGCTCCGGAGCGGGGCGACCTACCTGGTGAACCGCAGCGGCAGCCTGTACGTGGTGAGCGAGAACTACAGCTACAAGACCGAACCCTACTACCTCATTCTCTCCCGGGAGCTGAACAGGGCACAGGTCTACCCCGACAGCAGATCGGTGCTCGATGCCTCTATCGTCCCGGTCTGCCTTGACCGGGCATCCCGCAGCGGGATACCGGTTGCCGACTGCTTCATTTACCAGTCATGCGGTAAGGTGCCTGCCGTCCTTTACGGGCTGAACTATTTCTCCTGCTCATCAGAGTATGCCGTGGTACAGAACATGGATTCGGCAAAAGAGGTGATCCGGCACATCACCAACAACGGGAAGTACCCGTTCTGCTGCCAGCAGCTCCGGGAGGGTGAGGAGGTGGTGAAAATCCATGCCATCTTCGGCCGGGTCCATAACTACGGGGAGGATCTCTCTCACTATGCAGAACTGCTCTTTTCCGAGTTCCACATTCCCCTGGTAACCATGGTCTGGATTCATGCCGACGGGCAGTACCGCCTCTCATCGCTCACTCCCACCCGCTACTCGGCGCTCTCCCCCGATGAGAAGTCGCTCCTGCGGATCTGCCTGTCGGACCAGGAGTTCCTATGAGCAGGCTCGGCATCTTCGTGGACCGCAAAACGCTCTCCAGCGCAGAGCAGCTCCATGCCCTTATCCGCTGCCGGGATGTGGCCGAGGAGATGGGGCACTCGGCCGATTTTCTCTTTCCCGTCGATATCAGGAAGATCCCGATGATGGATGCCCTCTTTATCAGGGCGCGGACCGACCCCCTCAATGTGACCTATGTCGCATCCCGCATGGCTGAATCGCACGGGATCCCGGTCATCGATGATCCGGCCTCGATTCGGATCTGCTCCGATAAGATCAACATGTACTCTCATCTCATGCAGAACGATGTGCCGATCCCCCGGACCCTCTTCCTCTCCCGGCACGATCTCTCCCTGTCACGCGTCCGGGAGATCTTCGATGAGATCGGGTCCCCGATCATTCTCAAGGAGCCTTCAACCTCGTTCTCCCTCAGGGTGGAGAAGGTACACGATCCCGGCCAGTTCCTGCAGGTGGCAAAGCGATTTATCCGGATGTCCGACTGGATCGTAGTCCAGCAGTTCGTCGAGAGCAGGTATGACTGGCGGGTGGGCGTGCTGAACGGTGAGCTCCTCTACGTCTGCAAATACACCATCCCGGACACGACATTCAAGATCCAGGATTCGGTCAACGGTCACCTGGTGTATTGTAAGGTGGAGAGCATCGCGGCAGAACAGGCGCCGGCGCGAGTTTTGGAGACCGGCATCGCTGCCGCAAACGCCATCGGCACCGGTCTCTACGGTGTCGACCTGAAGACGAACAATGGAGACTGCACGGTCATCGAGGTAAATGACAACCCTTCCCTCGAAGGCGGGGAAGACGACCTCTACCCCGATGTCTACCGCACCATCATCTCACGTCTCCTGGAGCACTGAATACCTTCATGACCGATGCATGGTTTCTTATCGCCGAGGCCGTCTGTGACCGGTGCAGGGGATTGTGCTGCCGGGATGCCCATCCGCCGCTCACCCGTGACCGGATCGACGATATCGTTTCGGCCGGCCACCCGTACGGGACCATCGAATACCGGGGATACTCCTGCCTGGCGGCCGGTGAGGACGGCATGTGCGTCATGTTTGATGCAGGATCCTGCCGGATCCACGCCATCAAGCCCGAGA
>JAAEES010000142.1 GCA_013415575.1 Methanomicrobiales archaeon
CGAGTGAGTTACCCGTATGAGTGAGCGATCATGGCCTTCGGCCGGAGAACTGGTGGTCTGCACGGTCAGGAATATCAAGGACTTTGCAGCGTTCGTTTCTCTCGATGAGTATGAGGGGCTCGAGGGCCTGATCCCCATCTCAGAGATTGCGCGGGGCTGGATCAAGTACATCCGCGACCATATCCGCGAAGGGCAGAAGGTGGTCTGTAAAGTGCTCCACGTCGACAGGAGCCGTGGGCACATCGACCTCTCCCTGAAGGATGTCAACGACCACCAGCGGCGCGAAAAGATCCGCGAGTGGAAAAACGAGTCAAAAGCGGCCAAGTGGATCGGGTTTGCGGCCGAGTCCTCCGGTGAGCAACCCGAGGTGATCAAGGCTGCACTCTATAAGAAATATGGCGACCTCTACTCGGTCTTCGAGGAGATCGTTGCGAGCGGTGAAGAATCGCTCCGGAAGACCGGGCTCTCCGGAAAGGCCGTGGAGGCCCTCGTAGCAGTTGCCCGGGAGAATGTCAAGGTCCCCCGGGTCACGGTTGCCGGAAACCTCATCCTCACCTCCACGAAGCCCGACGGAGTGAACATTATCCGGCGGGCGCTCCGGAGCGCTGAACCAAAGATCCCGGATACGGAGATCGAGCTCACCTACCTTGGCGCCCCGACCTACCGGATCAAGGTCACCGCCCCGGACTACAAACAGGCTGAGAAGGCCATCGAAAAGGCGGCAAGTGCCGCCATCGGCGTGGTTGAGCGGACCGGCGGCGAGGGCAGATTTGTCAAGAAACCCAAGTCCGGAAAGAGTACATGACCGGCAGTATCAGGCGCTGCCCCCGCGATTTTACCTACACCCTCCGGGATACCTGCCCGGTCTGCGGTGCCCCGACCACCTCCCCCCATCCTGCCCGGTTCTCTCCTGAAGACCGGTACGGCCACTACCGGAGGATTGCACGACAATGGATGAAATAACCGTCCGTTTCATTGACAGAACCCCGGAAGATGGTATTCGGGCTTCGATCATGATCGAAGGCCTCCCGGGCATCGGCCATGTCGGAAAACTGGTCGCCGAACACATGATTCGGGAGCTCGGGGCAGAAAAAATCGCCGAGATCGAGTCCATTTTTTTCCCGCCCCAGGTGATCATCGATGAACAGGGAACCGTCCGGTTAGCCAACAACGAGATCTACTTCTACGAGGGGGAAGAACACCGGTTTCTCTTCCTCGTCGGGGACTACCAGGCGACATCCGCAGAAGGTCACTACCTTCTCGCCGACGCCTACCTTGACATCGCTCAAGCCTGCGGAGTGGAAAGGCTCTATACCCTGGGCGGTTACGGGGTCGGCCACCTGGTAGAGGAGGCCCGTGTCCTCGGTGCCGTCAACCAGCCGGGACTGAAGGATACGGTCGAGGCCGCCGGAGCGATCGTGGGCCGCGATGAACCGGGAGGGGGAATTGTCGGTGCTGCAGGCCTCCTCCTCGGACTGGGTCTGAGCCGGGGAATAGAGGGGATCTGCCTCATGGGCGAGACTTCGGGGTACCTGGTGGACCCCCGGAGTGCTGCAAGCCTCCTCCGGGTTCTCTCCGGGCTCCTGGAGATCGAGATCGATCCGACCCTGCTCGAGCAGCGGGCAGAAGAGATGGAGTTCATGCTCCAGAAGCTCATTGACGGGGACCGGATCTCACAGGACGATGAACTCCGGTATTTCGTGTGAGCATGCAGCTCTTCGCGGACCTGCACATCCATTCCTGTTTTTCCATCGCTTCCTCCCGGGACATGCTCCCCGATGCCCTCCTCGCCTCCTGCAGGAGGAAAGGGATCGGGATCCTGGGCAGCGGTGATGCCCTCCATGAGGGGTGGCGGCAGCTCTGGCAGGAACGGCTCGTGGATGATCCCGGCGTCCTGGTGGTTCCCACAACCGAGGTGGAGGATAAAAAAAGGGTTCACCACCTCATCATCCTCGACTCCTTTGCATGCTGCCGCGACCTGCAGGTCGAGCTTTCCCCGCATGCAAAGAACCTGCACCGGACCGGCAGGCCCCATGTCAGGCTCTCCGGCGAGGAGATTGCCCGGTCTGTGCATGCCCTCGGTGGGCTGATCGGACCTGCCCATGCATTCACCCCCTGGACATCCCTCTACGCATCCTTCGATTCCCCGGGCGCATGGTACGGAGAAGAGCCGATCGATTTCCTGGAGCTTGGTCTCTCTGCAGACAGCAGCTACGGGGCGGCAATCCCGGAGCTGACCGGAATCCCGTTCCTCTCGAATTCCGATGCCCACAGCCCTGATCCGACCAGGCTCGGCCGGGAGTTCACCGGCATCTCGCTGCGTGAGCCGACGCCGGAAGGAGTGATTGCCGCCATCCGGGAAGGAGCAATCTTCCTGAATGCAGGATTCTTCCCGGAGGAAGGGAAGTACAACCGAACCGCCTGTTCCCGCTGCTTCCGGCAGTTCACTCCCGCCGAGGCAGAAGCTGCACGGTGGAAGTGCCCCGATGACGGGGGGAGGATAGTGAAAGGGGTCGCCGACCGGGCATCCGAGCTCTCAACCGGGCATCCCACAGACCGTCCCCCCTACCTGCACATCATCCCCCTCGGGGAGATCATCCGGACAGTCCTAGGTACATCGTCCCCTTCAACCAAATCCTGCAGGAGGCTGTATGACCGGTTCATCGAAACGTATGGTGACGAGATCCGGGTGCTGACCCGCGTCCCTGTGCATGATCTCGCTCTCGTGGACGAGCGTGTCGCGCTGGCAATCGAGGCTTTCCGCTCATCGCGGGTAACGCTGGTCCCCGGCGGGGGAGGCAGATACGGGTCTTTTTCCTTTTTTTAACAGAAAATAAAGCCAATCTGCTACTCGTTTTCTGAAAAACGTGAAATCTGTCAGGATTACCCGAAGAAAGGATTATGGGTGCTCCGTACCAATAGCATAAGGATGCTGAAGATTCACCGTGACATCTGCGGGTACTGCGGATGCTGCGTCTCGGTCTGTCCTGAAGGAGCGCTCGAGCTGATCGACGCATACCTTGAGGTCGACGACAGCTGCACATCCTGCGGTATCTGTGCCAAGGTCTGCCCGCTCGGGGCCCTGGAGGTGATGAAATGAAGGAGAGCTACGACCTCCTCGTCATCGGTGGTGGACCAGGGGGTGCAGTGGCTGCGAGAACCGCGGCGACAGCAGGGTACTCCGTTCTCCTGGTCGAGAAACGTCCGGCTATCGGGGCTCCCGTCAGGTGCGCCGAAGGAATCGGAAAAGAAGCGCTCGCAGAGTTCATCAAGCCGGACGAACGCTGGATATCCGCCGACGTTACCGGTGCCGAACTGGTGGCCCCCGACGGCGTCTCAATGAAGCTTGCCTCTGATTTGGCCGGAAGCAAGGTCGGCTATATTCTCGACCGGAAGTTCTTCGACCGGGAACTCGTCTGGCAGGCAGCGGAGGCAGGCGCAGACGTCATGGTGAAGACCCGTGCCTCGGCCCCGATCATCGCTGACGGAGCCGTGAAAGGTGCCGTCGTCGAATACTGCGGATCGCGGAAGAAGATCCATGCCGATCTCACCATTGCCGCCGATGGCGTCGAGTCAAAGTTCGCCCGCTGGTGCGGCATCGACCCCACCGTCCCGGTCCGCGAGATCATGAGCTCGGCCCAGTACCTGATGACCGATATCGACATTGACCCGCAGACCACCGTTTTTTACCTCGGGAACAAGGTTGCACCCGAAGGATACCTCTGGGTTTTCCCCAAGGGGGAGCGGA
>JAAEES010000143.1 GCA_013415575.1 Methanomicrobiales archaeon
GCTCGGAACCATGCGCCTGGTGGGCCAGACACTCTCGATGGGGGTTGCCGTCATCATCCTCGCCGTCACCATCGGAAAAGTCACCATCACCCCTGCTCTCTATGAAGAATTCCTGGCGGGCATGCAGATCGCGTTCCTTTCCTTCGGAGTCCTGTGCATGATCGGTATCATCTTCTCCCTGATCCGGGGGACGACAGGGCCGGAGACTATGCCATGAAAGAGCCCTCCACCCTTCCGAAGCGCCTCTTTTTCATCGACAATATCCGTATCCTCCTCATCTGTCTGGTCATCCTGACGCACCTCGCCATCACCTACGGAGCGTTCGGCAGCTGGTACTACCATGAGGTCTCTGGCGTATCCGTATCCGCGGCGCTGCTCACCCTGCTGACCTCCCTTTTCCAGACCTTCTTCATGGGGTTCTTCTTCATGATCGCCGCCTACTTCATTCCCATCTCTCTCGGGCGGAAAGGGACCCGCCGGTTCGTTCACGACCGGCTGGTGCGTCTTGGCGTCCCGCTCCTCATCTGGGTGCTGCTCATCTCGCCGATCTTCGGGTACCTGGTCGCCAGGTCGATAGAAGGATTTCCCGGGTCATTTTCCAACTGGTACTTTATCGTCCAGCCGACAATCCACTATCTTGGCCTGGGCCCCCTCTGGTTCGTCTTCTCCCTCCTGGTTTTCACCTTGGCCTTCGTCGTCTGGAGCCTCCTGCGGGGAGAGCGGAGAGCGCCCGTTCGGAAACCATTCCCGGCACTGCCAGCTATCCTCATGTTCGGGCTTTTCCTTGCCGCCGTGAGCTTTGCGGTCCGGGTCCTGTTCCCTATCGGCTATGAATGGAATCTCTTTGCTATCCAAATCCCCTACTACCCGCAATACATCGCTCTCTTCATCATCGGCATCGTGGCGGCCGGAAACGATTGGTTCGTCAGGGTTCCTCCCTCAACCGGGAAGACCTGTGCGCTCCTCGCCCTCCTCCTGGTCATTCTCCAGCCGTTGTTGCTTCTGACTGTCAATCTCCCATCGGGTGATATCTCCCCGCTCCTTGGCGGGCTCCACTGGCAGGCCTTCGCCTACGCCATCTGGGAGCAGCTGACCGGCATCCTGATTATTGTCGGCCTTCTGTGGGGGTTCCGTACCCGGTATGACCACCAGGGACCCATTGCCAGCGCTGCTGCGGCAGATACCTATACGGTCTATATCATTCACCCGCTGGTGCTCGTCCCCCTGACCCTCGGTCTCCAGGCGGTTGTCCTTCCACCAGTTCCAAAGTTCCTCGCGGTGAGCGCTCTCGCCATCCCTCTCTGCTTCATCATCGCCCACCTGGTCAGGTCAATTCCGGGTGCGAAACGAATACTCTGAAAGAAAAAAGGGAAAGTATCAGGCATTTGTCTTTTCCCTAACGATCTCCTCAACCGTCCGCACGAAGATATCCACTTCCTCCTTTGTCGTGTAACATCCAACCGATGCCCGCACCGTCCCCTTGGGGTGCAGTGACTGGCTGAGCGGTTGGGCACAATGCATCCCGGAGCGGACACAGATCCCGGCCTTGTGGTCGAGAAGGAGTGCCACCACGTCGGGCCCCATCCCGTCGATGTTGAACGAGATGACCGTGCTCCCCGGGGGACTGTAGACCGTGACCCCGGCGATGTCCGACAGGCCGGTATGGATCCAGCGCCCTATCGAGACCTCGTGCCGGTGGATCGCGTCAACCCCGATCTCTCCCACGAGCCCGATGGCCGCCCCGAGCCCGATCACGCCCGGAATGTTCGGAGTGCCGGGCTCGAACCGGGCCGGGCAGGGGAGGAGGGTGAACTGGTCGACGGTTACGTCCGCCACCATCCCGCCACCGTAGCAGGTAACAGCAAGGGAGTCGGGATCGGAGATATACACGGCGCCGGTCCCCTGGGGACCGAGCAGCCCTTTGTGCCCGGGGAGTGCCAGGTAATCGAACAGGTCATTCCGGGGCATGGGCAGGTGCCCGGCTGACTGGGCGGCGTCCACCAGGATGGCGGCTCCGGCATCATGGGCGATATGGGCGAACTCATCCACCGGGAGCACCGTGCCGAGCACGTTGGTCATATGGTTGACCGCCACCAGGCGGGTTGCCGGCCCCACCGCCTCCTGCAGCTCCTCTTCCCCTATGTACCCGTTCCGCTGGGAAACGATCTTCACCCTCACCCCCCGCTCCCGCAGTGCAAGCCAGGGGAGCAGGTTGGCATGGTGCTCGAGGTCGGTGGTCACCACCTCGTCCCCTTCCTTCCAGCAGATGCCCCGGGCCACCAGGTTGATGGCATCGGTGGTGTTCCGGGTGAAGACCACGTTTGCTGCAGGCACGCCCAGGAACACTCCCAGGCGCTCCCTGGTCCGCTCGAACTCTTCGGTTGTCCTGCGGGCAAGGCGGTGAGCACCCCGGCCGTGGTTTGCAGCGTACTCGAAGAAGTAGGCGTTCATCGCCTCCACTGCACAGCGGGGGGTCTGGCTGGTGGCGGCAGAATCGAGGTAGATGCAGGTGGAGAGGACCGGGAACTGATCCCGGAGGGTTGCGAGATCGTACATCGGGAGGAATATTACCGCGAGGAAGGATGAGGATTGCCCTTCCCGGCCATCCCGTAAAATCTCCTTGGCGGTTCTCCGGGAGTCCGTCAGCTTTAACCGGGACATCCGCATAGTGTATCAGGACGACGAATGGTCACAATTCTGGAAGCGGCCAGGGCAGGACAGGTGCCGGAGCCTCTCAAACAGGTGGCGGCCCGGGAGGGGATCGCCCCGAATCAGCTTCGGCAGGCGCTCGCAGAGGGGAGTGCCGTGATCATGCAGAGAGGGGACCATGCCCTCGGAATCGGCAAAGGACTTCGCACGAAGGTTAATGTGAATATCGGGACCTCCAGCACCCGGATATCCCTGGAAGAGGAACTGGAGAAAGCCCGGATTGCCGAGCAGTTCGGTGCAGACACCATCACCGACCTCTCCATGGGAGGGGATATCCGGGCCATCCGTGAGGCGATCTTTCGTGCTACGAGCGTCCCCATTACGACCGTGCCCATCTACGAGACCGCAGCTGCTGGCGGGCTGGAGAGCATGACCACTACCGATATCCTTTCCACCATCCGTGCACAGGCTGCTGCGGGAATGAGTTCCATGGTCCTGCACTGCGTCGACACGGGGATACTCGGCCTTTTAAAACGGCACCAGCGGATATCAGGAGTGGTCTCGAAAGGGGGATCCATAACCTGCGTGTATATGCACCTCAATTGCTGTGAGAATCCATTCATTGAGCTGTTTGATGAGATCCTCGATACGTTCCGCCGCTATGATATCGTTCTGTCCCTCGGCAATACTGCACGGGGCGGAGGTATCCATGACGGATGGGACCGGGCCCAGGAAGAGGAACTGAGGAGTAACTGCACCCTCGGACGATATGCCCGGGAACAGGGAGTCCAGGTCATCATCGAGGGGGCAGGCGGACATGTCCGGTTTAATCGCATCGCGCCCATTATCCGCTCTTGCAAACAAGCCGCTCCCTTCCCGCTCTTCGTCGCCGGCCCGCTCCCCACAGATATTGCGCTTGGCTATGACCACATCGCGGGGTGTGCCGGTGCAAGCGCTGCGAGTGCCGCTGGTGCTGACTATCTCTGTTACATCACCCCGTCGGAACACCTGGGACTCCCCGGACCGGAACAGGTGAAAGAGGGTCTCATCGCATTCAGGATCGCGGC
>JAAEES010000144.1 GCA_013415575.1 Methanomicrobiales archaeon
GGCTGCTCCTTCTCCAGTTACGGCGCCGGGGATGGGAGACGACGTGCCGTTTGGTACGGAGTAACACCCATTGCGGAACCCTCCTGTTCTGTTCACATGCCTTTGCCAGTCTCAGTTTGTAACCTTTTGTGGACTTACTCATATTCATTCACCCCTGCTTCCGGGGCCTGTGCCAGCACAACTGACTGCTGGTGGTCCCGGGGAAAGAAGGAGACGATATCAAGACCCCGGTTCCGGAGTGCCTCCCGTATCCATCGCTCGTAGTCGCCGTTTCCGATGGTGCCGGTCTCACCCACGGCGATTATGAAGTTCCGTGCTGCAAGGCGGTCGACCTCGCGCCAGCCGTACCCCAGGAGCGGCCGGACATACGAACAACCGGTCCGGTCCTGGAGGCTCCGTACTTCGTCGCGGGAGAGCACCGGGACACGGTCATCCATCCGGGTGCCGTCCGCAACCACGGGATATTCCCGGCAGAGCGACGTGACTGCATGGCGGTGGACCTCGCAGATGGCCTCGTTCGGGTATCCGCAGGCAACCACCATATCCGCAATCTTCTCCAGAAATCCTTCCTCAAAGACCCTTTTTTTCCAGGGAAACCCCAGGATCTGTGCCGCGTTCTGTGCAGTCATGGCCTCCTGGCCGGGAGAGAAGACAAAGGTATTCAGCTCGACGTCATAGTCGCGAGAGAGCAGCACGGCCGCAAGCGCGCTGTCTTTTCCGCCGCTGAAGAGCACCCCTGCCTTCATCCCTTTCTTCTGATGTTGAATTCGCGTTTTGCCGGCTGAAGCTGCTGGAGCAGGGCTCTCAGCTGGTCATCCGTAATCTTCTCTTTCAGGCGGCCGCTCTGGGCGAGGAGGACGAGCTGCTGCTCAATGGCCCTGGCGAAATCGGGCTTGGTGAGCTTGATGGTATTGAGCCGTTCCCGTGCTTCCGGCTCAAGGATCTGCATGAGGATCATATGGATCTGGGCTTCGGCCTGTTTCTGCCGCTCGATCTCCTCCTGCATCTGTTGCTGGTCTGCTGACTGCTGCTGCTGCATCTGCGCCATGCGCCTCCTCCGCAGTTCAGCGAGCTCGTCGTCTCCCATAGTCACCCTCGCTCAGGCGGTCTGTCCGGCCGGAGACGGGCCGCTCCCCGTAGCCAGAGTATGCGCAAGATTGTCCATGAAGGACATTCCCTTGGGGGAGACCTTTCGCCCGGTCTTGTCGTGGGTGATCAGTCCTGCTGTCTCCAGCTGCTGGAGCGACTTGCGCAGGATCGACCCGCTCCCCTTCCGGAACTGACCGGGCCGTGAGCCCCGGTCCTTCTTGCCGCCATAGAATGTTCTCATCCGCTCAACACCGATTGGACCGTCGATATAGACCCTGCGCAGAATGGATGCGACCCGGACAAACCACCACTCGGGGTCTTCCGGAGGCATCTCCTTGTGCACCCCGGTCTTCGCGAACTGGGCCCAGTCGGGGGCTTGTATCTCCGGCCTCTTCTTCAGCTCCTCTGCGAGGGCCTGAATAAAGCGATCGGCCGGAACATCGTATACCGTTGTCATCCTGGAAACCTCATTGTCACCGAATTGATGTAACAGTCTTTACATATTGGTTCATAATACTTTTATATATTTCGAGCATGCCGCCGCCGCAGAACCGGGCTCTGCCGGATCACTTCTTCCGGCGGCGGGCAAGCACGAAGGTCTTTCCCCGGACCTCGATCAGGTCAGACCCGGTCCGGGCAGCCACGTCCTCGAAATCGATCTCGGTGTTCGGGAGTGCCTTCACCTTCACGATCTTCCGTTTCTCGAGCTGCTGGATGATCTCCTCCACGACCGTTCCGGTGCATCCCTGCTTCCCGATCCAGACCGTGGGCCGGAGCTCCTGCATGGCATGGTCATTCTTTTCGGATTTCACGTCGTTCCTCCAGAGGAAACCGCATCTGCCTCCCGCACTCCCCGCAGGTGACGATCACCTTCCCGCGGTGAATCCGCACCCGCATGTTCCTTCCCGGGACCAGGAACGCGTAGCAGTGGCGGCAGAACTGCCGCCGGAACCTGCGCTCGATCCGCACCCGCTGACGCATGGCAATTTTTCGTGCCAGCGCAACACAGCGGCGGCTGATCGCAGGGTCCTCAGGATAGAACTCCCGCGCCCGGGCAAAAAGGATGGCGATCCTCTCCCGTGCTATCTTCTTTGCATGGGGTGGCGGAGAACGCATGTGCTCACCTGGCTCTCTCCCCAGTATGCGCTCTCCGGGAAGATATAAAGGGTGGTTACGGAATCCTCCGGCTGCCCACGGATGGATTCCCGGGTTTGGGGAGGATGAATACCCGCCGGTCGCGGATCTCAAGTCTCCCCTCGCAGAAGAGACGGATGGCAGCGGGAAGGCACCGGTGCTCCTTTTCAAGAATCCGTCCGGCGAGGCTCTCTTCATCGTCACCCTCCATGACCGGAACACAGGTCTGCACGATGATGGGGCCGGTATCCATCCCTTCATCGACAAAGTGGACGGTGCAGCCTGAAACTTTCACCCCGTAGTCGAGTGCCTGGCGCTGGGCATGGAGTCCGGGGAAGCTCGGGAGGAGTGCGGGATGGATGTTGATCATCCTCCCCTTCAGTTCGTGGACGATCCCGGTCCCGACAATCCGCATATAGCCGGCGAGGATATACAGATCGGCCCCGAGGCTTCTTAAGACAGCAAGCAGGGCCTGTTCATAGGCTTCCTTTGAAGGGCAGGCCGTAAAATCGACGATGAACACCGGTATTCCCGCCTCTTCGGCCCGGGTAATGGCATAGGCAGAGGGGTTGTCGGTCACCAGCCCGCAGCAGACTGCCGGGATTTCGCCAATGGCGATGGCATCGATGACGGCCTGGAAATTCGATCCCCGGCCCGATGCAAGGACCGCGATGCGTTTCATGGCCTCACCGTTCACTCAGCCCTCGGATGGTGCCGGCGGGGTGTGCAGGATCATCTTGACCTTGACGACCCGCCTCGAGAGCATCTGCATGACCACCAGCGATACATGGCTCTCAGGGATATGCACGCTCTCTCCGGGATGAGGAATGTGCCCGAGGCGGTCGATGAGCAGGCCCCCGATGGTCTCGTACGATTCGTGAACCGGGAGGCTGACATCCAGTTCATCGTTGAGATCGTCGACCCAGATCTTTGCATCCACAAGGTAGGTCCCTTCGCCGATCTTCTGGATCTCCGGCTCCTCCCGGTCGAACTCGTCGAGGATATCCCCGACCAGCTCTTCGAGGATGTCCTCGACAGTGACGATCCCAACGAAACTCCCATACTCGTCAAGCACGATGGCGATCTGGACTTTCCGGACCTGCAGTTCTTTGAGGAGCTCGTCGATTTTCTTGGTCTCCGGGACAAAGAACGGGTCGTACATCAGTTCCCTGATGGGGATATTCCGTTTTCCGGAGAAGGCCGTGGAGAAGACATCCTTGATGTTCAGGATCCCGATGATATTGTCGACCGCGTCATGGTAAACCGGGATCCGGGAGAACCCGGTCTCGTTGAAGAGCTGCATCGCTTCATCGAGTGTCCTGATATCCTCGATGAGAGCCACATCGACCCGGGGGGTCATGATCTCCCGGGTGAGGGTATCCCCGAACTCGAGAACCGAGTAGAGCATCTCCCGCTCTTCCTGCTCGATG
>JAAEES010000012.1 GCA_013415575.1 Methanomicrobiales archaeon
TGTCGTGCGCCAAAAGGAATGATTAAATGATTTCCCATCGTCTGTATAATGATTAACAGCAGCGGGAGACTTGAGACCTGATGAAAAGGAATATCAAAGTAGAGGCACTGCAGCAGATACCGCTCGAACAGCAGGAGATCGAGCTCGTCGAGCGAAAATGCATCGGCCACCCCGACAGCCTTGCCGATGGTGTCGCAGAGTCGATCAGCCGTGCACTTTCCCGGGCATATCTTGAAGAGTGCGGCGCTGTACTCCACCACAATACCGACCAGGGAGAGATTGTCGCCGGAGAATCCCGTCCGAAATACGGCGGTGGAAAGGTCATCCGGCCCATCTACATGCTCCTTGATGGTCGTGCCACCAAGCAGTTCAACGGTATCAACATACCCACCGATGCCATCGCCCTTGAAGCTGCCCGGAACTACCTCCGGACCACCCTCACCAACCTGAACCTGGAACGGGACATTATTATTGACTGCCGCCTGGGAACAGGATCCACCGACCTCCGTGATGTCTTCAAACCCTGCCAGGAAACAACCCCGCGGGCAAATGATACCTCGTTCGGTGTCGGGCATGCTCCGTTTTCCGAGACAGAAACCATCATCCGTGAAGTGAGCGATTTCATCGATTGCACCCTGCGGCCGAAGTATCCGGCCATTGGCCAGGATATCAAGATCATGGGGCTGCGCGACGGCAACATCATCACCCTCACGCTCGCCTGCGCCATGGTCGACCGGTACTGTTCAGGTCTCCCCGAGTACATCGAATACAAGGAGCTGCTGAAAGAGCAGGTTGAGGCCGTGGCCCGGAACTATACCAACCGGATGGTGGTGGTGGATGTCAATACCGCCGATGATATCGATACGGGAAGCGTGTTCATGACCGTTACCGGGACTTCTGCCGAGATGGGCGATGATGGATCTGTCGGACGCGGCAACCGCTGCAACGGACTGATCACCCCCAACCGGCCTATGAGCATGGAAGCCACAAGCGGGAAGAACCCCATCAACCATATCGGGAAGATCTACAACATCCTGTCCACGGAGCTCGCCCAGGAGTGCGCCGGAAAGGTGGAAGGCATTGAAGAGATCTATATCAGGCTCCTCTCCCAGATCGGAAAACCAATCGATCAGCCGCTCGTCGCGAGCATCCAGGTACTGATGCAACCCGATTTCCGTCTCCAGGATATCAGCAGTGATATTGAAGCGATCATCGATTCAGGACTTGCAGATATAACCTGCATGACAGAGAAGATCATCCGTGGTGAAGTCAGAACCTTCTAGGGAGAGCGGATCCAGGGCGGCCGATTTCTCAGGACCGCTGGTACGGCTCGCCATCCCGAATAAAGGGAGGATTGCCGTTCCAATCATGGAGCTTATGGAAAAGAGCGGTCTCCACCTCCTCGACCAGGGCGACCGCCGGCTGATATCGCGGACCCCCGACCCCCACATCGAGGTGCTGTTTGCACGCCCCATCGATATTCCCGAATACGTGGCGAACGGCGCCGCTGATCTCGGCATCACGGGCCGGGATATGGTGAGCGAGCGTGAGGCCGATGTCGAAGAGCTGCTCGATCTCCACATCGGAAGCGCAACCCTCGTCCTCGCAGTGAAGGATGAATCCCCGGTCCATGACCCTGATGACCTCTCGGGAGCAAAGATAGCCACCGAATTTCCCCGGATTGCCACCCGTTATTTTTCACAGCTGGGCATCCCGGTAACCATCGTCACAGTCGGCGGTGCCTGCGAGGTGACCCCGCATCTCGGTATCGCTGATGCAATTCTTGATCTCTCGAGTTCCGGGGACACCCTCCGGTCGAACCGGCTGCGGGTTATCGCCGAAGTTCTTACCACGAGCACCATCCTGATCGCAAATCATCAGGCTCAGCTGATCAAAAAAGAGAAGATCGAGGAGATCATCCTTGCCCTGGAGAGCGTTATCAGGGCACGGGGCCAGTGCTACCTTATGATGAATGCACAACGTTCCTCTCTCGATGAGATCAGGAATGTGCTCCCCGGGCTCTCGGGCCCCACGGTCATGGAAGTCGCCTCACGGGAAGACCTGGTGGCCGTCCATGCGGTGGTAAACGAAGAACGAGTCTATGGCCTCATCACCCGGCTGAAGAGAGCCGGAGCACGCGACATCCTGGTCATGCCAATTGAAAGGATCATCCGCTGATATGATCGTCTTTCCAGCCGTTGATATTTTGGGCGGGCGGTGCGTCCAGCTGATCCAGGGCAGAAGGGATACGGCAACCGATTTCGGGACCCCCACGGAATGTGCCTGCCGGTGGATTGGAGAGGGTGCCCGGCACCTCCACATCATCAACCTCGATGGTGCATTCGGTGAGTCCCGGCGAAATGCAGCAGTACTCCGGGAGATCATTGAAGAGAGCGGAATTCCTGTCCAGCTGGGAGGGGGGATCCGGTCCTTTGACGACGCCGCAGGGTGGCTCGAGATTGGCGTCGAGCGGGTCATCCTCGGGACGAGTGCGGTCCGGGAACCGGAACTGATTACGAGGCTCGCAGATCGGTTCGGCAGCAGGAGGATCATGGCAGGGGTCGATACCCGGCAGGGGAAGATTGCGGTGGAAGGATGGGAGAAGACCGCCGGTGATTATATCGAATGGGGCCGGAAGTTCGAGACCATGGGGGCTGGCTCTCTCCTCTATACCAATGTCGATGTTGAGGGGCTGCAGCGTGGAATCTCTCTTGACCCGGTAACCCGGCTGATTGATTCTGTCTCCATCCCCGTGGTCGTTGCCGGAGGAGTCTCGTCAGCCTCTGACATCACAGCATTAAAAGCAATTGGCGCCTATGGGATAGTACTGGGCTCTGCGCTGTACTCGGGAAAGATCTCCCTGCGCAACGCCCTGGAGGCAGCTGATGAGGATCGCTGAAATCTCGCGAAAAACCAGGGAGACCGATATATCAGTCCGTCTTGTCCTTGAAGGGACCGGTGCGGCGACAATCAGCACCGGGCTTCCGTTCTTCGACCATATGCTCGAGGCCATGACCCGGCACGGAGGCTTCGATCTCACCTTTCGTGCGACTGGTGATCTCGACATCGATGCACATCATACCGTGGAGGATGCGGGAATCGTACTTGGAGAGGCCATCCGGAACGCTGTGGGGGACGGGCGGGGTATCCGCCGCTTCTCCCATGCTATCGTTCCCATGGACGAATCACTAGCTACCGTAGCCCTCGACTGCGGCGGACGGAGCTACCTCGTCTACCAGGGATGCTTCTCTCAGAAGATGATCGGAGGAATAGAACACGACGTCTTTGAACACTTCTTCCACAGCCTCTGTACAAAGGCCGGCCTGAACGTCCATATCCTCTTCCATGGCCGGAACGACCACCACCAGTGTGAAGCCGTCTTTAAGGCTTTTGGGATCGCACTCGCCCAGGCCGTCGCGCTGGTTGAAGGGAAGACCGATATCCCAAGTACCAAGGGCGTGCTCTAGGGCACATCCCCCACGCTGACCATCTTTTCTCTCTACCGGGATTTCATCGCAATTGCCGCAAGGGCTTCATGCGCCGCCTGTTTCACGAGATTGTCCTCATCCATGCATACCCGGAAGAGGGGTTCTATCGCGCGTATGTCGCCAAGCCTCCCCAGGGCGGCGATTGCCGTGATCCGGGTCTCACTGTCGCCGGAAGTGAGGAGAGAGATGATGTCAGAAAAAAGAAGCGTAGCCTCAGGCATACCTGACCCTTTGACCGGAACGGAAAGGCAACTGGTATGCATGGCTCGTGGATGATACTGTTGTGAGCATTCCTTCGATTGGTTATGAGTATGGGGAACGGGATATGTCCGGTCTGGTTTTTCCATCATGTCCGGCCCCATCCTGTTCATCAAGCCCCCTGTTCCCTCATTGCGAGGGTAATCCAGAGTTTTACTGACGGGTTAAAATGTATGCGCAACGCACCATTGCACGGCAGTACCGATTCCCCTTTTCCGGCGTATCCAGACTGCCGCGGATTCCGGGAATCATCAACTGCTTACGCTACCGGAGATTCCTGATAAAAGATCTGATGCCACCTTGATTTTTGCTGCGGTTGGTCTGTTTGAAGGGAAAGAGTGGTATTATGCGGACTTTGCCGCAAGTTCTACGTCCTCTTCCTTGATCGTCTTCCTGCCCGCATGGAGTGCGAGCCTGTTCGCTTCCTTGGTCAGGTTTGCGATGTAGTCTTCCGCCTTTGCCACAAGGGCGGCAGCTGCATCAGAACCGACTCTTTCAGCACCATTCTTCTTGGCAATTCTCACAACTGCAGCAATAGGTAAATCTGCCATAATATTACCTCAAAACAAAGGTATATCAGGAAATATTTAAACATTTCGTGAATTATGACCTATATTCCCTGCAATAGCCTATCGGGAACCACTTTGAACCAATCTCCAGAAGCACCCTGAAAACCAGAATGAACACTCAAAAAATATAGGCAGAATACAGCCCTATTGAGAATTGTCCTTGAATTTTTGTATATTTTTTATTTTAAAAGAGAATCTGCCAGTCTTATCGCATTTGCATAATCCGGCGTGGCGCGCGATGTATCCACAAAAATTCTGTCGATATTCAGGACTGGTGCGCCATGTCCACGACCGGATCCCAGAAAGATGAGCGTACGGAAGATTAAATTTCCTGATATCCCGTCAGGTGCGATGATGACACCGCAGTCCCTGACTGCGTCCTCGATCAGGATCTGGTAGTGGACTCCGCCGGTCATGCGTGCGACCAGCTCAGCATCGGCAAGACTCCTGTCGACCGCAGGATGCCTCCCGATATCTCCTGCCCGACCCCCGGACAGTACTCCGATCCTCCCTGGGAGGCCGAACCGCACTGCCATCTCCTGTGCTTTCCGGGCAAGTTCAATCCGTTCACCGATTTCCCACCCCTCATCAACACCGACCGGGGCAAGGAAAAATCGTTCACCACGGGCAGTTTCCAGGAGTGCCGCCCGTTCCAGCCGCTTGACACCGGACGAATTTTTCAATGCGGAGAGTGTGGTATTCGCCGGGAGTGTTCCACGGACGGCGGCATCGATATGACCATCCATGAGATCCGCGACGAGCGATATGGCCGGATCTGTACAGACCTTGAGAGTGATCCCCATCCCCTGAGGAATCGCGATTGCGCTGTCACGTGCATAGACACGAACAAAGGAGCTTACCCCTGATTCTGAAATACCCCGGATGACCTTCTCCGCATCATCTGCAATCCCGATCCCAATGGTCCTCACAGGCATGATCCGTCATCGGAGAAGAGACGCATGACCCCGTTTCGGGAGAAATCAAAGACCGGGGAGTCCTCACCCGCATAGGCGATCTGCAGTTTTTTAGTGGAATCAACGGAACCGATGACTGCTGCGGTCATGCCGACCTCTCCGAATCGTCTCCGGATTTCGTCGGTATGCTCTTCGGGTGCGGTGAGGACGAATCCCATCCCGGGGTAGATCCGGATCCACTGTTCGAACGTCATGTAGTTTGCAGTAAGATCAGGTTTTGGGAGCAGTTCCAGCTCGATCCGTGCGCCTTTCCCGCTCACCTCAAGCAACATCCCGAGTGTCCCAATCACTCCCGGATTGCTGATATCCTTGCCTGCGGATACGAGATGATCCCTCCCGAGTTTCTCCATGAGGCCGACCTGAGCCCGCACCTGGTCGGCAGACTTCATAGTGACTGAGTCCCAGTTGAGGGCGCAAGAGGGGTGAACTCGTCCTTCAAGGTCTACAGCAACGATAACTGCATCACCCTCCCCGGCTGTGTGGCTGTAGACGACTGCGTCCTTCCGGGCAATACCGAGGATTGCCACATCGATCACACTGTACGGGGTGTCGGGGTGGAGATGTCCGCCGACAATCGGTACCCCGAACTGGAGTGAAGCATCGTGCATCCCGGCCAGCACCTGCTTCTGGATGCGGTGGTCCGAGATGGAGAAGACATCAACCATGGCAACTGGTTTTCCTCCCATGGCAGCGATATCATGGATGTTGACGAGAACTGAGCAGTAGCCTGCCCAGTAGGGATCTGCCTCCATGAGGCGACTCCAGATACCGTCTGCTGCCAGGAGGAGAACTTCATCCCCGTGCTCGATGACTGCTGCATCCTCCCCGAATGACGCAATGATTTCCGGAGCATCGATCCTGATTGCGCGGACCATCGCTCCGATAGCATGCTTCCTCTTGACACCCTCATATTCCCTGACTACGGTGGCTATTCTTGCGGTGGAGCAGTCATGTACCATCATGAGATCCTCGACAATCCGGTTCTTACTATCCATTCGGCATCATCAGAGATAATTTATTTGATACACGGTTGAAGAGATTAGGCATGGATTGGGCGTCAAAATACCGCCCGAAGCACGTAGATGAACTGGTCGGGAACAGCACCGCCCTTCGCCAGATGGTGGAATGGGGGCGGAACTGGACCAGGGAGAGCAGGCCGCTGATCCTCTACGGCAAACCGGGCACCGGCAAGACCTCGAGCGTGTATGCCCTTGCCGCTGATCTGAACTGGGAGGTCATCGAGCTGAATGCCAGCGACCAGCGGACAAGAGACGTCATTCTCCGGATTGCCGGTACGAGCAGCCAGACCAGGAGCCTTACCGGGGCCGTGCGGAAGGTCATTCTCCTTGATGAAGCCGATAACCTCCATGGTTCTGCAGACCGTGGCGGGGCCCGGGCAATACTCGATGTGATCAGGACCGCCCGGCAGCCGGTGATCCTTGTTGCAAACGACCTCTACCAGATCCAGGCCGAGATACGGTCGCGGTGCGAACCGGTCCAGTTTCGTGCCCTGCCGGCCCGGTCCATTGTTCCACGGCTCCGGTTCATCTGCAGTAGTGAGCATCTCTCGTGCGAAGAACAGACCCTGATAGATATCGCCGAGGCCGCAAACGGGGACATGCGTGCCGCCATCACCATGCTGGAAGCTGCCGCTATCGGACGGGAGGCGCTCGGTGAAGCTGATGTCTCAACTTCACGAAAAGATGAGCGATCAACGGTCTTTACCCTGGTGGCTGCCGTGTTCGGGAAACCGGAGGGAGAGGATCTCATGAAGATCGCCTATGAGGTTGATGAGACACCGGATACCCTGGCCCAGTGGATCGAGGCAAATCTCGGCGCTATCAAGGAGCTGGATCGCTATTCCCGGGCATACCAGTGTCTGGCGCGTTCCGATGAGTATATCGGTCTCACCTACCGCCATCAGTACTATACGCTCTGGCGATATGCCTCACTGCTGATGATTCTCGGTGTATCTGATGCGGCAGGAGGAGGAGGCATTCATGCCCGCATCCTGTCCCCTGAGCGCTGGAGAAAGATGGGAAGTTACCGGAAACAGAAAGCGGTCCGCACCGGAATGCTCGACAAAGTTTCTTCCAGTCTCCACATGTCCCAGCACGCCCTTAGGGATGCGTACCTGTCCTCTGTTTCTGCCCTGGCAGACCGGGATCCGATGGAGTTTGTACGGGACTTCTCCTTAGACTCCGACGAACTGAACCTCCTTATCCATGATAAACCCCGGGCCCAGAAGGTGGTGAAAGCTCTCGCCGCGGAGGAGAGAAAACGTGAGAAAGAGCGGGAAGCGGCCGAACGTCGGGAAGCAAAGAAATCTCCTGCCCCAATGAATATGGCTGAAACCACTGACGAGGGAGCTGCCACCCGGACACCGCAAAGAGAACCTGGCATCAGTGATCAGGGACAGGCTCAACTCTCCGAAGAGGAGTCTGGGAAGGAGAGAAAGTCTCAAAAGACACTCTTTGATGGTTTCTGACCCCGGTGATACCGGTGGAGTATCACCCCGCAGTCGATAATCTCGCCTCCGTTTCCATAGCTTTCAAACCCCAGGTGATAGACGATGAGATCGCAGTCGAGGCTTCTGGCAAGGGCGATCAGGGCCGGTACCATCTCCACCGCCGGCCGGATGGAATAGATCACCTCCACACCGTCATAGAGGGTCTCATCAGGGGAGAAGACATCATCGATTGCAAAGGGAACGCCGGGGCACTCTTTCGGCTGCCTGATGTCAGTGCAGATGACCCTACTCCCCGCAGCGGCAATTGCCCGCGCTGCGACCTCATTGTTCCCAAGCCCAATCTCCGCCGCCGACCGGTAACGGGACGCGATCCAGGCGCCAATAGTCCGTTCAATATGTTTATGAGCGCCCATTGTGAGTACATGGTAATGGATCTCCTTATTTTTTGGGATTCCGGTGCACCGGGCGGGCTCGGCCTCCCCGTCTCACGGTTCATCGGGGACCTCTTCTCCCTCCCCGCACAGGTCTGTCCAAACCCGGTGATCCTGAACGGATACGTTGGATCCCGGCACCAGACTGATGCCCGGACCGTTCTCGACTCACTCCAGATTTTCAGGCAGCGGCAGAGAATCCCGGATCCGGTTCTCCTCGTATGCGGAACCGACCTCTTCACCGAAGGTGTGACCTCGCTCTTCGGGCTCGCCCGCCCTTCATCTGGGGTGGCCGTTGTTTCCACGGCCCGCCTGGGAAATGAATTCTACGGTCTCCCGGAAAAGGAGGAGGAGCTGATCGACCGCCTGGTGAAAGAGGGCGCCCATGAGATCGGCCATCTTCTTTCTCTTGAGCACTGTAATGACCCGGAATGCATCATGTATGCCCCCCTCACCCTCGATGACCTTGACCGGAAAGTGCGCTGGTTCTGCCCGGACTGCAGGAGCGTGCTTGATGGTGCCATCTCGCGGACGATGATCTGATCATGATGGTTTCCATCGGAAGAGTGTTTAAGTTCCTTCTGTGAACCAGGGGACATCCCCCATATTCATATGGATCCTTCCATTCCCGGGGCTTTGTCCGAGCGCTGCGGCGTCTTCCGGATGCAATAGCGGCATGTATGTTCTGACATCATGGACAAGCAGCGTCACATCCTCGGGATGGTGCAGGGAAGGGCAGGACCCATTCCGGTAAACTGGAATAACGGTTTTTAAAATTTCTCACGTGATCGAATAGACAGCAAAAATCCGGAACATCAATAGAATCAGAATTTTATGATCAGAAAAAAGAGGATTTCAGCCGAACAGGGCACCAAGCCCTGCCATACCGCTCTCTTCCTCTTCCTTCTTCTCTTCGGGTGCTTCTTCTTCTGCAGCTGCGGCGGCGGGTGCGCCTGCAGCGGCAGCAGCGGGTGCGGCAGCAACGGCCACCGGGGCCGCTGCGGCCTTGCTGATAGCCTCCTCGATGTTGATGCCATCGAGGGCGGCAACCAGTGCCTTTACACGGGCGTCGTCAACAGCGATACCGGCAGCGGTAAGGACCGCCTTCACACTCTCTTCCTTGATCTCCTTTCCACCCTTGTGGAGGAGAAGGGCTGCGTATATGTACTCCATTTCTTTCACCTACTCGTAATTTCGATTTCAGGATCCCCCGACCATATTCTGGAGGGCTGCACTTTCCCTGTGCGCTTTCCCAATGATTCCATCAATCACATCTTTCTCATAGATGCTGGCCTCGATGGCAAGACCCCTGGCCTCTCTCACAGCACGGACGATGATCGGCGCTGCCGTTTCAAGAGTCGGAATGACTGCATTGACCGACAGGTTGAATGCCTGCTGTGAGGCGAGGGTGATCTGGCTGTAGATCAGGTCTTCATCGATGGCGAGGACAGACGGTTCATACAGGCTGCCTTCAAAGTATGCTGCCTGGAGGATGAGTCCGACATCCATGGGTTTAATGCCGAGCTTTGCCAGCACGTCGGCCTGCTTGGGGCTGATGGCGTCCCCTTTCTTCACCACGGTCTTGGTCTCGCGTATCTTCACCTTCCCGGCCTCGATGGCTGCGGGAATTCCGGCCTGCTGGAGCTCGCCGACAATCGGACCGGGTTTAAAACTGGTCGGCCCTTTCGCGACCACGATGTCTTCGGGGGCTTTCTCCCCGGGCTTTGCCGACATCTTGGTCTTTGTCTTTTCGAGCTGCTTGAACAGCTTGAACGGGTTGTCATTGGTGAAGATGAGCGCCGAATGACCGGAGAGATGGGCGGCGAGTGATGTGATCTCTCCACCGAGCTCCGTAAACGCGTTTTCGATCAGCGTGTTCCTCGTCATTTTGAGTTTCGCTGATCCCCTCAGGTTCCTCCGTATCTGCTGGAGCTGTGCAGCCGGGATGCCGTACATATCAACGAGACCAATCAGCGCATACCTGCCCGCATCAGCCTTGATCTCCTCGACCTCTCTCCTCTTCCATGCCGGAAGGTGATGAGTATACAGCGCCATTTACACCAGCCTCTCTGCCGGACCCATGGTGGTCTTCACGTAGACTGACCTGATGTTCATGGCCCCCTGATCAAGGGCGCCTTCGATCTTCCTGATCACCGCATCGATGTTCTCTGCGATCTGCTCCGGCGGCATCTGGGTGGATCCGACCTTCACGTGGAAGGTCTTCTTATCCTTGGTCCTGACCTTCACCGAGTTCCGGAGACGCTCGACGATTGGTCGGATATCAGTCCCGCCGGGGATAGGTGTAGGCATCCGTCCCCGTGGACCCAGCCGCGGGCCGAGGAAACGGCCGACCTGGGGCATCACGCTGGTCTCGGCGAGGAAGAAGCGATACGAGCTTGCAACCTGCCGGGCTTCGCGTGGCTCTCCACCGAGCCGCTCAATCTCCTCGGGACCGATGATCAGGTCGACGCCAGCCTCCCGTGCCTGGGTGGTGATGTCGCCTTTGCCAAGAACCGCAATACCCACTTTCCTTCCGGTGCCGTGGGGAAGAAGAATCGTCTCATCGATACGGTTCTTCGGCTGCGCCATGTCGATATTCTTGAGATTGATGGTGAGATCCACGCTCTCAGAGAACTTCCGTTCCGGCGCTTTTTCAATGGCCGCTTTCACGGCCTCCAAAATCCTGGCCCTTTCTACCATGCCATTCCTCCATAGTTCTCGACCTCTTCTGATCTCCTATGGTTTCTTTCATACGCCTATACAAGGACCGAGTCGTACGTTCCGGCATCAATCGCCGCAAGGACTTCCTTGGGCCGTCTGCCGTCAACGCTCACGCCTACGCTTACACAGGTCCCGACAACTTCCTTGACTGCATTCTTCAGGTCATAGGAGAGCATGTCGTTCGCCTTCATGCGGGCGATTCTGACTGCGGCTTCCATCGGCAGGTCTCCAACAATTTGCATGTTGGGCTCGGGGGATCCCTTCTCGATATTAACCTCTTTCTTGATGAGAGCCGTTGTGGGCGGTATACCCACCGTGACCGTGAAGTTCTTTTTATCGTCGACATCGATCCGCACCGGCACTTGCATGCCGTTGAACGTTGATGTCTGCTTGTTGATCTCATCGACGACTGCCTTCACGTTAATACCAAGTGGTCCGAGTGCCGGTCCGATCGGCGGACCGGCAGTTGCCTTGCCTCCAGGGACTAGTACCTCGACCACGTCTGCCATGGTATCACCATGCTGTCCCGCTGATGGGTATTCAGCGTGGGTTAAAAAAGGTTGACCCGGAGGGACTTAAAGGTTATAGCCGGGGCGGGATAGAGCCGGAACGATATCAGCTTGCCTCACCGCGGTCAACGACCCGGACATTGTCTCCCCGTACGGTGATGGGGATGGGAAGG
Organism: Methanomicrobiales archaeon; assembly: GCA_013415575.1. Classification (GTDB taxonomy): domain Archaea; phylum Halobacteriota; class Methanomicrobia; order Methanomicrobiales; family Methanospirillaceae; genus UBA9949. Next base: position 11,594 of record JAAEES010000012.1, read on the forward strand.
ACGCTCTCGTAGAGCTCGACCGTTATCTCCTCTTTTCCGGTATCGATCCGTTTTACTACGGCCTTTTCACCCTTGAACGGGCCGGCGATGAGCTCGACAATGGTGCCTTCAGAGATACCGCTGACCACCGGTTTTGGCACCAGGAAATGGGCAACCTCTCCCAGCGTGGTCTCACCCCGTACAACTGTGCGCGCATGGGCGACCTTTTCGACCAGCTGTTCGATCCGGGCAAGGCTCTCCGGGGTCTCGACAAGGACGTATCCCTTGAGCTCATCAGGTACGATGATTGCCGCCACGATCACATCAGTAGCCTTGGTGTCAATGGCCTTCTTGATGTTATCTGCGACGGTACGCTCCTGCTTTGATGTCGTCTTGATGGCAAAAATACGATTGGTGAATTCTTCCATATCCATCAGGGCAGGGGAATCATGCCAATGTAGATCAGAAATCCGATCAGGCCGACAACGAGGACGCCTGCCGCAGCAACCAGGGCGATCTTCTTGAACTCATCCCGGGTGGGAGTTCGTGCGAGCTTGAGGATACGCCAGTACTTGCGGAAGAGTTCCTCATTGACATTGAACTTAATATCAGGTTTTGCGATCTCCATGAGATATCACTTGAGAAAATCTATCTCAAACTGTTTCTGGACTTTGGGGGTAATTTTTTCATTCCTCCCATATATTTGTGGCGACCGGACCCCTGTCACCACCAGCATGGTCCGCATCTTGGCCTGCATTCCGGGATCGACCTGGGCCCCCCAGATAATGCGCGCTCCGGGGTCGATCCGGTCATAGACTTCCTGGATGACTCCCTCCGCTTCGGCCATAGTCATGTCCGGACCGCCGATCACGTTCACCAGCGCGGCAGTTGCCCCGGAAATATCCACGTCGAGGAGGGGCGAGCGGATCGCCTTCTTGACCGAATCGGCCGCCTTGTCCTCGCTATCGCTCTCGCCGACACCGATCATGGCCACTCCTCCGCGTTCCATAACCGTGCGGACATCAGCGAAGTCGAGGTTCACCAGGCCGGGCATGGTGATGAGCTCGGTAATGCCTTTTACCGCCCGCATCAGGACTTCATCGGCGACCTTGAAGGCGGCATAGAGCGGAAGACGCGGCACGACTTCAAGGAGGCGGTCGTTCGGGACCACAATGACCGTATCGGCGACGTCTCTGAGTCGTTCGAGTCCAGCTTCGGCATTCTCCATCCTTATCGCCCCCTCCGCGGTGAACGGCAGGGTAACGATGGCGATAGTCAGGGCCCCTTCATCCCTGGCAGCCTTCGCCACGATAGGGGCTGCACCGGTGCCGGTCCCGCCGCCGAGCCCTACGGTGATAAAGACCATGTCGCTGCCGGAAACGAACCGTTTGATGTCCTGGTCATTCTC
>JAAEES010000145.1 GCA_013415575.1 Methanomicrobiales archaeon
GCCAGCTCCACCGCCCACCGGAGATATACCGGATCGCCGGTGACCCGGCTCACGCGGCTGAGGGCATGCATCCACTTTGTCAGGTAGTGGTAGTACTGCCCGTCCCGGTCCCATTCGAGTCGCTCGTCGAACGGCTCCCCTGACATGCGTTCGTTCAGTTTCTTCCCGATCCGCAGGCCGCCGATGGTCGGGTGCAGTTCGCCCTCCTGCTCACGAAGGCCGCTGATCCAGCCTCTGCGAGGGTCGTCAGGCCGGTGCTGTCCGAGGACGTGGTGGACCTGGCCGACCAGGCAAAGGGCAAGGTCGCGGTATGCCTGGTCATTCGTCCGCTGGAAGAGGGTGAGGTAATTGCATACCGCGAAAGCATCCGTCCAGAGGTAGCGCTCCGGAGAGACCGTGGGTGGATCAAGCCCGGTAATGCGGGCGAAGTCCTGCATGATCTCGCAGATACGGGAGGTGGGATCGGGCTGGGTCATCGTTGCTCCTCGGTGTACCATACGGAAGAGGGAATACAATTCTTTTCCCATGGCGGTGAGCAATCTCTCACCTGCTGAACTGCCCGGGATCACTCCCGGGTCACGGTATCCTGTTTTTCTGAATTGGGTATGTACTATATTTCAAGGTGAACTGGCCAATTTATGCAAAATATATAAATATATCAAAATTCTTTGGTATATTGAGGTAATCAAGGTGGCAGATTTACCTATTGCTGCAGTTGTTAGAATTGCAAAGAAGAGTGGCGCTGAGAGAGTTGGTAGCGATGCCGCTGCCTCTCTTTTGGCTGAGGCAGAACGCTACATTGCAGAGCTCACCAAAGAGTCAAACAAGCTTGCAATGCACGCAGGACGAAAGACGATCAAGGAAGAGGATGTTTATTTAGCGGCAAAGTCCGTCTGAATCCGCTTCCTCATTTTTACCATTTTCACACTTTTAAGGAGCAGATGCTCTGGAAGAGTATGTAGTTTCTTCCTGGGATGCTCATCAATCGTTTTCCCTGAGATCCAGTGCTCCTTACCGGCAATAACCTGTTGTTCCGAAGCCTTTTTTCAGACGTTTCCAGAGGATGGATCCATTTGCCTTTTTTGATATTGCAGGGTAGCCAACCAGGGTTTCAGACCCGGATCCTCCCGTTCCCTCACCGGCATACCGTCATTGGGCTTACAGGGTTGGAATTCGACGTGTGAGCTCAGCCCAGTCGCTGCCGATGGTCTTTTTAATGATCTCCTTTACCCCGGTGAAGGCCGGCGCAGGCAACACCATCTGCCAGATACGGGTCATGTTTTCACGATCCTCGTGCCCGATTAACGGGAACATCCACGCCACCACTTCCGGGAACCGGTCCTTCGGAATCGTGCCTGCCATGGCACCCATCGACTTCCCTTGATCGGGCAGGGAGATTCGTTCCGCGAAAATCCGGTAGAGATGGGTATCTTCCTTGGCCAGGTGCATATGAAGATGAAAACGGAATACGGCCGTAGCTCGTGCAGTTTTGAGAGGATCCCGTGCAGAATACGAATTATTCAATTCGTCAAATGCCGAGTCCAGGCCACGATGATCTTTCACATAGGCTTCAGCAACCAGGGGGGCGACATTCTCGAGTGCGGGAAATATTGCTATCTCTTCTCCTTCCGCATGCCAGACCAGTACTTCGTTTAAGAACCGGAAACGCTCGATTGTGGCGGCCAGGCCTTCCTTTCCCTGCGCCGCGTCCAACGCGGCAGCATCAATACGATCGATGTCATGCCTGAATGCATTGTGAACCGCCCGTATGCCGTCAACAGGTGTTACCATGAGAACTCATTCAGTAGCCTGGTTAAAAATAGTGCCTGTCTCCTGTTCGCTGGCTGGAGTTCTTCGGTGAAAGATCCAGGAACTACCCCTCAATGTGCCCCACGTCCCGGAAACCAAATCCCGGATCTGCACGGCAGCCGGGTCTTCCAGATCCCGGCAGCTCACTGTTTTTTCGGCGGCTTCATCAGGATACCTGCGATACCGAAGCCGATGACCGCAAGGGCGAATACCCAGGGGAATACACCAAGATAGTTCCCTGTCGTGGTCCTGATGAACCCGGCAAGCTGTGGGCCGGCGATCGCTCCCGCACCGAATGCGAGGAAGACCACCCCGTAACACCTCGGATAATCACAGGTCCCGAAATAGCTCGCCGTCGCAGTCGGCGCAATCGCGAGCCATCCGCCGAGACATCCCCAGAGCACGGCAAAGGCAATGATGTACACCCCGGGCACCGGCACCTGCCATAGTGCCAGGGAGGCCAGGGCTACCAGGACGAACGTCAGCATGGCGGTGTTCCCCGGGTTGAGCCGGTCGGTGAGGACCCCGAAAACCAGCCTTCCACCACCGTTAAAGATCGCAAAGAATCCGACGAGGGCTGTCGCAAGGCCTGTCTCGATGTTCACCAGTTCGGTTCCGACAGGTTTGGATATGGAAATTGCCATCAGCCCCGCTATGCACCCGATGAAGTAACAGATCCAGAGACCGTAGAATGCAGGGGCCTGTACCATCTTGCCCCGGTTGCACTCGCAGGTTGCGTGCCCACCTTCTCCCGGTACCGGAGGGTTCCAGCCGGCAGGCTTCCACCCCTCTGGCGGGAAGATGAGGGGGAGTGCCAGGGGAACGGTGATGATGATGATCCCGAGTCCGAAGATCCGGAAGGTGTTCATGATGCCATAGGCGGCGATGAAGTACCCGGCAAGGTTTGCGGTGATGAATGCCGAGAACCCGACCCCGGCCACGGTCATCCCGACCGCGAACCCCCTCCGGTCAGGGAACCAGCGGGCCGCAACGGCGACCGTTGCACTGTATGCGATCCCGATGCCAATGCCCCCGATCACACCATACATGACAGAGAGCATCGCTATGGATGAGACCGTAGACGCGAACAGCCAGCCGAGGCCGGTCAGGATACACCCGGCAATCGTGATCTTCCGCGGCCCATGGGTCTCGACATATGTTCCGGTCAGGGCCATGGTGACCGCGAAGACGGCGAGGATGACCGAGTACGGCAGGAGCACGTCATTCGCGGTGACCGTCTGACCGAGGTTGTTGGAAAAATAATCGGTGAGCGGATTGACGAACACACTCCACGAGTAGACGGTCCCCAGGCAGAGATTGATGATCAAGCCTACTCCGACGAGCACCCACCTCCCCTTCTCGAGGGGCATCCTTACGAGCGTTGGTACTTCTCCGGCCTGACTATTCTGCATGAAGCTGCTTCCCTGACCATGAACGTTGTCATTCCAGTAACCGATGTACGACCGAAGGAAAAAGGGTTTTGAAATACTCCGGATGAAAGGCCGGATCATCGCACAGGGTTCCGGTGTAGCTTTCGAAGAGATAATGTATTTCCAGATTACTGACCCGTTTTCAATGAGGTGGCGGGCGGGAAGACGAGTGGTTATCGAACTCCTGCAGATAACAACAAATTACCGGATATGAGTTACGTGAAATGGGAAAAAATGGTTAAGGTATGTTGTCACATGAGGGGTCCGTGATACCGCCATTCCCATTTCATTGAGCCACCTTGATTGATGGTCAAAATTGAGTTTATTTTATAGTTTAAATATTTTTCTATGAATTTTGAATGCTGAATAGACCCAAAATGTAATTATTTTCGA
>JAAEES010000013.1 GCA_013415575.1 Methanomicrobiales archaeon
GAACGCGTCCTAGACGGTATTGTCCTCGGTGTTGGCGGAGCATTCTTCATGCTCGTACTGGGGAGCGAGTGGCAGCGCATTGGTTCGGCATTCAGCTATCTCATGTACATATCCTGGATAATCATCACCGCATTCGTGATACTCTTCATTTATTCTGTCAAGAAACCGGACTTGCTCAAGAAGATTATTCATGCGGTATCCGGGCGCTTCACACGGAAATGGGAGAGCAGAAAAATCGAGAAGTTTGCCCAGTCCATCGACCGTGAAGTTGATAATTTCCACCAGACGATGGCCGACTTCATGAGTCACGGGAAAGGGGGGCTGATTTTTGGGCTTATCTTCACTACATTGTTCTGGTTCTGTGAATTCATCATCGTCTCCCTCCTCCTCCTCGGCCTCGGGCAGCCACCTATCTTCATCGAATCGCTCATCGTTCAGCTGGTCATCGCCCTGGTCATGATGATCCCACTCACCCCGGGTGGTTCGGGTATCGCTGAGATCATGTTCACCTCCCTCTACGGCCTTTTTGTCAATTCATCTATCCTTGGAATCCTTGTAGTACTCTGGCGATCGATACTCTTCTACTTCAATATCCTGCTCGGGCTCGTCTCCGGGTTGATCATTGTTCGGCGTGAAGCACAGGGGCCAGACTGAACAAGCCTTATGTGCCCCCCGAACAATCCTCATGTGAGCATGGATCCGGCAACGTGCAGGGTAAAAGGGGTATACATGGCCGTCGGGAATCTCGGGGCTTCTCCCGCGGTGATTCTCTCATTGAATGATGACTCCTGCCTTCCCATCTACATCGGTCTCTGGGAGGCCATGTCCATTCATGCCGCACTCAACAACGAGATCCCACCCAGGCCGCTCACCCATGACCTGTTCGTTGATTTTCTCGAACAGTTCAATATCGTTCTGAAGGCCCTGGTGATCGATTCAATCGAGGATGGAGTTTATTATGCGAATATGATCCTTGAGCAGAATCACCACGAACTGACTATGGATTGCAGGCCGAGCGACGGAATTGCTATAAGCATCAGGTGCAGGGCAGATATCCTGATCACCGAAGAGGTCAGCAGCAGTTCTGCAATCCCGGCCGAAGATCTCCCCTCGCTGATGGATATCGGAACTTATCTTGCCGGCTGACCCTAGCGACGGCGTCTCGTGAGCTCTTCGATGACCTCAGAGAATTCCACACCGGCAGCCTTCAGCGCCACCATGAAATGGAACTGGAGATCAGCAGCTTCAGAGACGGTTTGGGCATGTTCGCCATTCTTTACGGCGATAATGAACTCAGTTGCCTCCTCACCGACCTTTTCCAGGGCACGGTCGGCCCCTTTTTCCCCGGAAATAAGCCGGGAGACGTAGGACCCCGGTGTACGGTGCTCGAACCGATCGGTAATCACCCCCCATAACTCATCGAGCGCAGAGCTGCCGGTCATGCATCCTCCTCCAACACCATCAGTTCACCAATCTCCTCACCCCAGAATTTCCTGATAAGGAGACGCGCCTTCTCAATATTTGCACCTTTTTTCCCAATTGCGGTCCCCAGCTCGCTCCTCTTCCGGAGAGAGATCGTAAGGAGGCCGCTCACCGGATCTTTTTCCACCCGTGAAATACTGACCGGTCGGAAAATATTGGCGATGAATTCGTCCCGATCTTCCGAATATTCCACCATCTCTATCCGTTTCCCAAGCACATTCTGCATTCTCCTGATATTTTCGCCCTTCTTTCCGATGGCAAAGCCCATGTCTCCCGGTCTGATAATATAGATGACCCGCTCAAATTTCTCATCAATAATACAATCCAGGGCCGTGGCTTTGGTCAGGATCCGGAGTTCTTCAATATACCTCCGTTCCTTGAAGCCGATATTCCGATCCATTGATAAAATCGTGTATAGGGTATCTTTGAGGGTGGCTTAAAAGGTATTGGACCGGTCCCGACCGGATGCGCAAGACCGGGGAGAAAAAGAGATCTTCTCCTCTTACCTGATGAGATAGGAGACAGAGACCTGGGCAGTCACAGTAACCTGGCCCGGCTCTATAGGTGTCGGAACCGCGGCTTCTTTCGTCGCAGCTCCTGCGGCCATCCGGTTGTCATAGAGTACCGGCGTGTATACCGATCCAATCGTAATAGACTGGACTCCGGTGATAGTAGTGCCCGTGGCCAGGGCGACTACATCAGCATCGGCTCGTGCCTTCGCAACCGCCATGGTGAGCACTTCGGCACGGAGTGCCTGCTCTTTCGTGGGACTTACCTTGAAATAAATCGAATTGACCTGGTTTGCGCCATTCGCGACAGTAATATCAATAACCTCCCCGGCCCGGCTGATATCCCGTACTGTTATCTGCACGGTGTTCGTGACCTGATAGTAGGTAATTTTCTGTCCGAATGGAAGACTGGTATCATCGTAGACCGGGTATATGGTGTATCCGGAGGTCTGGATATCCTCACGGGCAATCCCTCCAGCGACCAGTGCGGAAATAAGACCGTCCATGATCCGCGCATTTTCTGCCTGCGCCACTCTGACATCCTTGTTCTGGGTCTGAACTCCGGACGTGATTACGGCGATATCGGGCGTGGCCATGATCTCCCCGCTTCCTGTGACAGATATCGTCTTTTCAGGACACAGGGCGGGATCCGCAGCAGTGGCCGACAGGGGGAGCATGGCGAGGACCAGTATGAAGGAGAATGCAATGAGGAAACGTCTGTTCTTCATCTTTGTCACCAGTCTCACTATTTCATGGAAAAATTCAAATAATTATCCGTGAATACGAAAAATTTCGCAGCCTTTCTTGTTTTCTTTCTAAAGGATTTTCGATCTGAACGATGCCACAACTGCCTTATTCTCCTATCTCACATTATACATGAGCATTTCATGGGAGCAACCGTTGTAGAGAAAATATTCTCATCCAGATGCAGCCGGCCGGTCCGTGCCGGAGAAGTCGTCATGGCCCCGATAGACGGAGCGATGATCCATGATATCACCGGGCCGCTTGCCATCAGGAATTTTTTCCAGATGGGCGGAACCAAAGTATTCAATCCCCGGAAGGTCATCATGCTCTTCGACCACCAGGTACCAGCCGATTCCATTACTGCGGCAGAGAATCAGGCCTTTATGCGAACCTTTGCCAGTGAACAGGGCATCCACAACTACGATATCAGGGAAGGGATCTGCCACCAGGTGGTGATGGAGAAAGGTCTTGCGGCACCCGGCGAGATCATTGTCGGGGCAGATTCCCATACCTGCATGTACGGCGCTTCCGGTGCATTTGCGACCGGCATTGGGTCCACAGATATGGGTTTTGTCCTCAAGTTCGGTGCTCTCTACTTCAGGGTTCCGGAGAGTATCAGGGTCGATGTCACAGGGCGGTTCTCCCGGAGGGTAGGGCCAAAAGACCTCATCCTCTCCATAGCCCATGACATCGGGGCAGACGGCGCAACTTACCAGGCAATCGAATTTGGCGGAGAGACCTTTGAAAGCATGGGAATGGAGGGACGGATGACCTGCTGCAACATGGCCATCGAGATGGGTGCAAAGGCAGGAATTGTGCCCCCGGACCGGGTCACCTATGCCTACCTGGAAGGACGCCGCGCTGTCAGCCCGGGTGACCTTTCTCCGGATCCGGATGCCCGCTACGTTGACCGGCGGATGTACGATGTAACCGATCTCGCACCCCAGGTGGCCGTCCCACATAACGTTGACCTTGCCGTACCGGTAGAGGACGTGGCCGGTATTCGCATCGACCAGGTGTTCATCGGGTCCTGTACCAACGGGAGGTTCGAAGACCTTGCCGAAGCTGCGGAGGTGCTCTCAGACAACCGTTTCTCCGATACTGTCCGGGTTATCATCATCCCGGCATCGCGGGATGAATACCTCAAGGCGCTCCGTGCCGGACTGATTGAGCGGTTCGTGACCGCCGGGGCCTTGGTAGAGGCTCCCTGCTGCGGTCCCTGCATGGGAGGAGCGTTCGGCCTGCTCGGCCCGGGGGAGGTTTCTCTCTCGACCTCCAACCGGAATTTCCGGGGAAGGCAGGGAAGCACGGAAGCAAAGGTGTATCTCTGCTCCCCGGCTACAGCAGCAGCCAGTGCGATCTATGGCGAGATTACCGACCCGAGGGAGGTGTGACCATGCGGGTGTGGAAATTTTCCGACAATGTCGACACGGACGCCATCATTCCCGGACGATACCTTATTCACAATGATCCCTGTGTGCTCGCCCGGCATGCATTTGAGGGTACCAGGAGTGAATTTGCCGGACAGGTCCGTGAAGGTGACGTGATCGTTGCCGGACGTAATTTCGGGTGCGGCTCATCCCGGGAACATGCACCCCTCGCCCTTACCGGGGCAGGGATCCGGATCATTATTGCCCGGTCATTCGCCCGGATCTTCTACCGGAATGCCGTGAATGTTGGGATTCTCCCGCTCGTCTGTGAACAGGCGGATGAAATATTGGATGGAGCAGAAATCGCTGTCAACATAAATGCCGGTTTCGTTGAAACGGACGGGAAGCGGTATCCGATCGAGCCGGTTCCCGGTTTCATGCAGAGTATCATCAGTGCTGGAGGTCTGGTTGGCTATGCACGTAATCTCGAGGAGATAGAGACATGTACCGGGTCGCAAGCATAGGCGGTGACGGAATCGGTCCCGAGATCATCCGGGAAGGAAAGAAGGTCCTTGACGCTACCGGAGAGACGTACGGATTCGATATAGAGTGGCATGATTTCGATATCGGTGCCGACCGGTATCTGAGAACAGGGGAGGTGCTCACCGAGGATGACCTGCACGAGCTGGGGAAATTCCGGGCCATTTATTTCGGCGCTATCGGCGATAAGAGAGTTGCCCCCGGCATCCTTGAAAAAGGAATCCTCCTTCGCATCCGCTTCCACTTCGACCAGTACGTCAATCTGAGACCGATCAGGATGCTTTCAGGAACCGTGACCCCGCTGGCAGGGAAGGGACCGGAGGATATCGACTTTGTCGTGGTCCGGGAGAACACCGAGGACTTTTATGTGGGCATCGGCTCGCGGTTCCGGGGTTTCCAGAAGACCACGCTCTCCGTTGAGCGCGAACTCTACCATGCAGAATTCAATCTCGATATCGAATCAGATGCCGATGAGCTCGCCTACCAGATAGGTGTGGTGAGCAGGGAAGGGGCAGCACGGGTCATCGAGTATGCGTTTGAACTTGCCCGGACAAGGAAAAAGAAACTCACATCGGTTGACAAGGCAAACGTACTCTCTGAAATCTACGGCCTCTGGAGAGAGGTATTTTCTGAGCAGGCGAAGAAGTATCCCGATGTCACTACCGAGTTCAGCTTTGTGGACGCCATCACCATGTGGTTTGTCAAGAATCCCGAATGGTTCGACGTGGTAGTTACTCCCAACATGTTCGGTGATATCATCACCGATCTCGGGGCCATGATACAGGGCGGGCTCGGTCTAGCACCCGGTGGAAATATCAATCCGGGAGGGACATCCATGTTTGAACCCATCCATGGCTCTGCTCCCAAGTACCGGGGACTCGGTATCGCAAACCCGATGGCTACCATCTGGGCCGGTTCACTGCTCCTTGACCACCTGGGAGAACACCAGGCTGGTGCCGCCATTATCAACGCACTCGAAAAAACAATTGCCGATGGGGTCGTCACCAGGGATATGGGAGGATCGGCATCGACGTCTGCTGTCGGTGATTATGTCTCACAAGCTATAAGAGGGAGCTGAGCAGGGGTGTCATGGGGAGACCTCCCCCGTGTATCAGGGATGCACCCCTCCCGGGGGATTAACCCGGTATAATCAGTAATGAGCCTGTTTGTGACCCCGATCGGTTGGATCCGGGGAGGGAGTACGGCAACAGAGGCATATCGTTCCCGGCAGCTGATGACGGCATGGAGTGCATCGAGTGCGAGCGTGAACCGTTCACCGTTGTAGAGATCGATATTAAGGGCTTTTCCCGATTTTGATACCTGGGCACAACCGACTAAACCGCCGGTATATGCCATCCAGTTCCACTTGAGCTTCTCGACTCGTGCTGAAGTACCTTTGGAAACAGCCGCCCTGATCTCGTGTATCCTGATGCAGAGACGTGTGCGGCAGATGTGGAGCTCGAGGATATCCAGTGGAGCCCCATCCTCACCGAGGACCGGCTTCCGGTTCAACTGGATATAGCCTGCCTGCTTCATTGATTTCTACCTTCCTATTCCTATGTCCGGCGGGAGATGTATAAAAGAGTTCAATATGCGCGGGGTGAAAGTGAAATTTCCAGGTTCCTTTTCATCCCGGAAATCCGCTTTCAGTCCCAGGAAGGTCGTGAAGCTCTGTTCTGACTCCCTGATCCATGCAGGCGTTGAGCACATCCTCCATCAGCCCGAGCTCTCCCTGGATGCCGATCAGAGGCCGATCCCTGAGACGCACCATGCCCCGCAGGGGGTAGGTGAACGGGACAAACGCTGCACCGGGACAAACCATCTGTTCAAATGAGGATCCTATGATGAGATCCGGGGGATCCCGGGAAAGGAGATCCCTGACCGATGAGAGTGAGGAAGCCTCGGCCACCCTGAAATGCGTGGTTCCAGGCCGGTTGCGTGAACCGAGAACGGTGATGGTCGCATCGAAATATTTCTCGAGAACCCGGCATGCGTACTCAGCATAGGAGAATTCTCCGAAGATTGCAGCCGAGGGAGGATCGAAGCGCCTTAGAAACCTGTCAGCGGCTCGTGATATCCGTTCTTCCGCACGTTCGGCTTCACGCTGGAGTATTTCCGGATACTCGCCGCGCGTTATCTCTGTAAGGCCTGATACGGTCTGCAGGGTCAGGTCGATACCAAGAAGGCTGCCTGCAGGCTCTCCCCATGGAGAGGAGAGATCCGGATTTGTTGAGAGTGTGTGCGGAGCAGCATGACCGAGATCTTCCAGACGGCAGGAAGAGAAGACGGCTGCAACCGGTATTCCGGAAAGCGAGAGAATTCGTTCCGCTTCCATGACATTTCCCTGTGCAAAGGGATCGAGCAGACTGATGCCATCCAGGTTGACTCCTTCATGATCGTGGTCTATTGTTACAGGAAGCGATTCACATGCAAGACGGTATCCGCTTTCATACGATCCCAGGAAACCGGGACTGTCGATGATTATAACATCCTCGCAGCCGGGCATATCGGTGATATCGTCGCCGATGATTGCGGGGGTGCAGGTGTTGACAACGGCCAGAGACCCGTACCGGTCCCTGATCTCCCTGATCAGGGTCCGGAGGCGGTCAGCCGCACCAAAAATTATGTCCTGTTCGATGAGGAACGTGCAGTGGAGCTCACGGTGGAGCACCGTAGCCGGGTAATAGTAGCATCCGCTCGATCCGTGGATAATGACCCCCATCCCCGCAATCCCGCCCAGACAGGACACGGCACCGGTCATGGCGCAGGGCCACAGGGCGTTGATGCACTCACGCACGGCACACCCTCCTCCACCGGTGGAGCATCCGCGAGAGGCCTGCGGTCCCTACCGGCAGCGGGTCGGGGATTGAGCAAGTGAACCCCGCAGTGCCAGGACGCAGATCAAAACGCTGTATGAGCTCCTCTGAAAGTGGCAGAGCAGAGGACGATAATCCGTAAAACGAAACATTCGCCCCCCGCAGATCACGGAAGTTCCCGATAAGCTGTTCCTGGTTCTCCCGTTCTGTCTTCACCGCCTGCCGGCTGTCGATGCCAAGCTGCTCCCCCACCTGTTCAAGGAACCGGAGGGTTCCCGAGAATCCAACCGGAAACGAGGGAATATACGGGGTGCCGAACCGGCGTCTGAATGATTCTCCGACCTCCTCCAGGGAATGGTCGCGGAGGATGTTCAGCGACCCGGATCCCAGCTGGCTGAGTGCTGCAGTAGAAACATTCCGGATAAACCGGAGCCTTATATGGATGCCGAGAAGGGAAAGGAGTCGTGAGAGTTCCCGGTAATGAGCATCTACCTCATATTCAAGGTTCTTCTCACCAATAAGTGTCACACTGCCGTCAGGTTCACTTCCAGATCCTCCGAGAACGGAGAGCGCGAGCAGCGCCTGTTCGACTCCCTCGGAAAATCCCCCGCCGAGAAACCCGCCAGTTGGAACGACGATGATATCCGGGCAATGGGAGCTGTTGCAAACGGATTGCACATCATCACCAATGGCCGCCGAGACACAGGAGGTGAGAACACAGATCAGACCCGGTTTCCGGGCGACAGCGCTCCGGATAGCCTTCCCGAGCGCTTCCTCGCCGCCGAAAATGATTTCAGACTCGGTGAGGGAACTCGAGAGGATTATCGGGGAAAAGAGGCGATCATGATCGACCTGGAGGGCATGGAGCAGGGATGTCGTATGATGGGCACACCCATCAGGGCCGTGAATAATGGTGATGCCATCGGTCACGGCCATGGTGACCGTAAGAGCTCCGGTGAGCGTGCACCCTTCAGTTCGTGATGAATTCATACGCGAGGGCTTCGAGATCCTCCATCTCCAACGGTTCAGGGATGTCAAGCCGGGTATTTTCCATGATCTTTGCGGCCAGATGCCGGTAGACTCCCGCCTGGGATGATCCGGGATCGAACTCAATGACTGTCTTCTTGTTGAGTTCGGCACGCTGTACAACCGGGCTTCGCGGAACAAACTGGACCATCGTGCTTCCAATCCGCTCGGCAAACCGGGAGATCAGTTCCTCTTCGGAATCAAGGTTTTTTCCATTACCGATTACCCCTCCGAGACGGCAGATTCCCCGTGAACGACCGGAAAGCCTCTTGATCGCCTTGCAGATATTATTAGCAGCGTACAGGGACATGAGCTCGCCGGATGTCACCAGGTAAATTTCCTGGGCATATCCTTCCCGCATAGGCATGGCAAACCCTCCACAGACAACGTCGCCGAGAACATCGTAGACGATGACATCGCCATGGAGAGCCCCCAGACGCTCAAGGATCTGAAACGTGGCGATGATCCCTCTCCCCGCACACCCCACACCAGGTTCCGGCCCGCCAGCCTCCACGCACCTGACGCCGCCGTAGCCAGAAAATACCACGTCTTCCAGTGCAATAGAGCGGTCCCCCCGCTCACGGACCTGGTCCATGACGGTGGGGATCAACCGTCCCTGCATGAGCATCCGTGTGCTGTCCCGCTTGGGATCGCAGCCGATCTGGAGGATATCAAGACCCATGTCGGAAAGTGCCGCCGAGATATTTGCAGAGGTCGTGGATTTTCCAATACCCCCCTTCCCGTACAGGGCAATCTGTTTCATCATCAGGTATGGAACGGGAAATAATATATGCTATTCTGAAGTTTACATCACTTTAGTTGTCCCAACCGTGCCTGAAGGGGATATCCGGCCGAAATTGGTAATATCAGGTCCAATCCTGCAAGAACCTGATTTTCCAGCCACTGATCATGCACCCTGAAGCAGAGTGCGGGTTATCTTCGAAAAATGACACGGGATGCCGCGCTCTCGCGGCGGCACGGTAACCTTATGAATGACCCCTGAATAGCCCCATGAAGAGAACGATGACCGGGATGACCTCGAGCCTCCCGATCCACATCACCAGGATGAAGACCCACTTTGACACCAGCGGCATACCCGTCGAGATGTAGCCGGCACTTATACCACAGCAGCTCAAACCTGAGACAACATCAAAGACGAGTTCCGAGACCTCAAGGGAGGCCAGGTTGAACTGGAGGATTACCATTGTCGCCACAAAGACGGTCATGACCGAGAGAATGATGACCAGCATGCTCTTCGAGATCTCGGGCTCGGCAACCCCCTCCGCGATCTTTTCACCCCCATAGGTGAAGGGGACCAGCACCCTCGTCCTGACGAATACACGCCTGAACCACCAGGCCATACCCCGGAATCCTATCGCAATGCGGGAGAGCTTCACGCCCCCGGCAGTGCTTTCCGATGAACCCCCGATAAACATCAGGACAGTGAGCAATACAATGGTAACTCCCGGGTACAGGTGCAGATTTGCATTCTGGTAGCCGGTTGTACTGATCGCTGCAGCTGTCATGAAGAGGCCCTGCCGCAGGGCATCAGCGATACCGAGACCCTTCAGGAGATAGAGATCGGTTGTTACCAACGCCGCACCTGTGACAATAAAGACGAGAAGGAGCCGGACCTGCTCATTACCGGAAAGGGAGAGTTTCCGTTTGCGGTAAGAGATATAGTACAGGGTGAAGGGGGTGGAGCCAAGGAGCATGACCGGGATGAGCAGGTATTCGAGGAGTGGATTCTGATACGCCAGAATCCCCCCCTGGGCTGGGATGAAGCCGCCGGTAGAGATGGTTGAGAGGGAAAGGGTGAGGGCATCGTAGAGAGGGATGCCCGATATGAGGATGATTCCGATTCCGATCAGCGTGAGGAATATATACACTGCCCAGATGTCTTTCCCGGTATTAATCACCGAAGGCAGGATCCGTTCGCTCCTGCTGTCTGCCCGGAAGAGGGACGACTGGACCAGTCCGCCTCTCGCAGCCATGGTAATGGAGAGGGCGATCACCCCCATCCCCCCGACCCACTGCATGTAGGTCCTCCAGAAGAGCAGGGTCTCAGGGATCCGGTTGATCGAGGTAAAAAGGGTGAACCCGGTTCCAGTCCACCCGGCCATGCACTCAAAGAGGGCATCGGTAAACGACATGTTCAGCGCCAGGATAAAGGGGATCGTGCTAACCAGCGCAAATGCCAGCCATACCAGGGCCACTGAACACATGGCAGAAGAGAGCCTGATCTCTTCTTTCCTCCGGGGGAGGCGGGCAAGCAGCGTGCCGAGGAGGAAGAGGAGGACCGGAACTGCAGCCATTGGCAGGAACATGGAGAATTCACGGAATACAAGAGCGACTGCCAGGGGGACTGCGGTGAGCGGGCTGATGAAGGCAAGCATCCCTCCCAGTTCAGCAAGTACGGTGGAAAAGTAAGAGATCCTGCCCATTACTAGAGAGTGAACCCTTTTTTATGATTACCTTTCCGCAGCGCAGCTTATGGCCAATCAGGCCCGGGAGAGAATGTCCCTGATGATCCGCCAGCAGAAAATCAGCTGGATGATCTCGGAAGGGGGAAGGCACCGGCGCTTCCCATATACCACTGCAGGATTAATTCCCGTCTCTTCCTCAAGGTAACGGGTGAAGAGGGGAAGGAAGCTCTGATCGAATTCACCGTCAACCGTGAGTGCTGCCATCGTCCGACCGCGCAGTGTCCGACGATCAAACTCCAGGGAGAACGGACAGGTCCCGGGTGTTGCGAGCAGGGGAAGGCCGATGGTAAATCCGATACCATCGGTTGTTTCGGAGAGGGGAATCTGTATCAGGGATATCCGGTAAATATTCCTGGTCCATCCGAGCTCACGCCCGAACCTGGAGAACGCGACATGGATGATGGCGTCAGCACACTCCCGCTGGGGTGCAATATACCGGATATAATCAGCCTGTCGTTTTCGTATCTCCTCCATGACTTCCTGCTCGGAATACCCCCGTTTTCCAGTATCCCGCTTGATCTTCCATTCTTTCTTGACATCCGGTGCCGGGTCCACGTAGAGGGAAAAATCAATGAGCCTGCGCAGCCCGGGGGTAAAAAGCGTGTGAAGACCCTCAAGGACGAGGATTCGGGAAGGTGAAAACTCAACCGGGCCTTCTAAGGTCCCGGTCGCATGGTTATAGACCTTTTTTCTTACGGGGTTTCCTTTTTTGAGTTCTTCCAGATCCCGTTCAAGTCCCTCAAGGTCATTTGCTTCCGGTGCAAGCGGGGTTATGTTGCGGATCCTCCGCTCTTCACGGTCAAAGAGGTGGTAGTCGTCGAGCGTGATGGTTGAGACCAGCTTATCCCCGAAGAGGTGCCGAACGGTTGCGGTGAACGTGGTCTTGCCTGATCCACTGTCTCCGGCGACACCAATGATATAGGTGCCGGGGATCGCTGCGAGGGCTGCATGGAATGGTGAGCGTTCTTTCATACCGGTCACCGGAACGGTAAAGAAATCGTCCCTGCTACTTACCCTGCCTGCGGGACATGAACAATGAGTTCCCTGTGTTTTTTCACGATTGTGTCCGCCAGGGTCTCCAGTTCACGCAGGCATGTCTGATCCGGGGCCCCTTTTATATAGACGGGGTCAAGCATCTCGGCATTGAGCCGCGAGAGCATCCCTTTGAGGGTCTCAACCGTATTCCCCCCCCATCCGTACGAGCCGATTACCGCTGCGAATTTCGTTTTCGGACGGATGAGGTTGGTGATGTATGCCGCATTCACCGCCAGCGGGTGGGGGCCGAAGAGCATGGTGGGGGTGCCTATCACGACGGTTGCCGCATCAACAAGAGCCATAGCGATTTCGCCGATATCCGAGACTGCGAGGTTGAATATCCGGACAGAAACAGTGCGTTCCATGAGAGCTCCGGCAAAATGGTTCACCATCTTCTCGGTACTTCCATGCATACTCACGTAGATGATGACCACCTCGTTCTTTACCTCATCGGATATCCAGTCCCGGTAGGCAGCAAGGATAGGTTCAGGCGGCTTGTGGAGCGGGCCATGACTAGGGGCAATGATCCTGATATCATATGAAGAGAGTTTTGCCAGGTGGTCCCTGATATTCGACCGGAACGGCATCATGATCTCGGCATAGTACCGCTTCGCCGAATGGTAGATATCCTGGATATTATCGACGAAAAGGTGGCTGGTGGCGCGGTGGGAGCCAAAAAGATCACAGGAAAAGAGCACCCGGTCTTCCTTCAGGTAGGTGAGCATGGTCTCAGGCCAGTGCACCCAGGGGGCCATGATGAATTCAAGAGTTTTATTGCCAAGAGAGATAGTATCGCGGTCTTTCACCACCAGGCACCGTTCGGGGGGAATCTCGAGCAGGTTCACCACGAGGTCACGGCACTTCTCGCTCACCACGATTTGCGCCCGGGGAAAGAGCTCTGCAGCCATAGGGAGTGAGCCCGAGTG
>JAAEES010000146.1 GCA_013415575.1 Methanomicrobiales archaeon
TCTTCCTGAATGCATGGATATAACCGGAAAATCGGCCTTTTTCTGGTGTATCGGTCATGCTTTCAGGATCATGGATCTTCGTGCCAGATAATACATACTTTTGAGCCTGTGCAAATGGTTATTCGGGGTGCGGGCAATCAATTATACGATGCTCGGGAACCAGGAAATTGTCCAGAGGTTCCTGCAGACAAACCTTCAGGTCCATCCGGACGTGGTCCGTTACCTCAGGGAAAAAAAGGATCCTTCCCTGATCGACGATATTCTTTCGCGGGTGCCCGAGGGTGCTGTCGTGGTCTCACCCCAGTACCTTCCGGGCTGGAAGAGGGAGAAGGATGGGGAGAGGTTCCTTACCGATCCGGCCCTTGAGGTGGTCTATGGCCATTCCGCACGGGAAAACGGGGGGGTCGAACTGAAGGACTTCATGTACTACTTCCGGGACCGCTACACACAGCTCTCGTCGATCATCCGCCAGAGAACAGGAGCGATGCCCATAGAAGCCCTCACCAGGTCTACGCGGTACCGTCAGCAGGACTGTACCATTATCGGAATGGTCATGGAGGTCCGGACAACTGCAAACGGGCACCGCATTGCAGAACTCGAGGATGCAACCGGTATGCTCTCTGTACTCTTCAACAAGGACCGTGACGTCTTTGCGGATGCAGAGAAGCTCGTACCGGATGAAGTGGTTGGTGTAGCCGGCAGGCTCTCAGGTGACGGGACCATGTTCTTTGCCGAGACCATACTCCGGCCAGATATCCCCATCAACCATGCACCGTTCACGAGCAAAACGCCCGGGAAAGCAGTACTTGTTTCAGACCTGCATGTGGGATCGAACACCTTTCTTTTAGACGAGTGGAACCGTTTTGTCGATTGGCTCGGCGATGGTGATGCCGAGTACCTCCTCATCGCCGGGGATTGCGTCGATGGTATCGGTATCTATCCCGGGCAGGAAAAGGAACTCGATATTGCCAATATCTACGAACAATATGACGTGCTCGGTGAAATGCTGAAAGACCTTCCCTCGAGGCTCCAGATCGTGGTCGCGCCCGGCAATCACGATGCAGTACGTGGTTCCGAGCCGCAGCCTGCGCTTCCTGAGCGGTTCACGCAACATTTTCCCAAAAATGTGACCCTGGTCGAGAACCCCTGCATGGTCAGTCTTCAGGGGGTCCATGTGCTCATGTACCACGGAAGGTCATTTGACGACCTGATCGGGATGATCCCTGGTGCGACCTATACCCGTCCGGACGAGATGATGGAGGAGATGCTGCGGCGGCGGCATCTTGCCCCGGCCTACGGACTTCGGACTCCTATCATGGCGGCGAAGCAGGACCACCTTGTCATCTCCCCGATCCCTGAAATTCTCCATACCGGCCATATCCATATCTGCGGGATGTCCCGGTATCGCGGAGTGCTGGGTGTGAATGCAGGGACGTGGCAGGGTCAGACCAGTTTCCAGAAGCAGATGAACATCTACCCGACTCCCGCACGGGCTGTCGTCGTGGACCTCCAGACTCTCCGGCCCTCGGTTATTGATTTTCTCCACGGACAATGATTCGAGTACCTTTTTAAGATCCTCAACCGTACTATAATGACTACAAAACGACCGTTTTGGCAGAAAGTTACGGAGGACAATTCGAATGGACTTTTTCATTCTCGTTCCGATCTGTGCCCTGCTCGGGCTTGCATTCGCAGCTTACTCCTACCTGGTCATGAGCCGGGAAGGAACCGGCACCGAGCAGATGCAGAAGATCGCACAGGCCATCCGCCTGGGAGCGATGGTTTACCTGAAGAGGCAGTATACCGCAATCGCGGTCTTTGTCATCGTTCTTGCGATAGTACTGGTGATTACCCCTGGCATCAACCCACTCACTGCCGTTTGTTTCATCATCGGTGCACTCTTATCCGCAACAGCCGGTTTCCTTGGCATGAACGCAGCCACCAAGGCCAATGTGCGGACCACCAATGCAGCGAGGCGCGGGATGGCGGAGGCATTCCGGGTTTCATTCTCAAGCGGAATGGTGATGGGTCTCTGTGTGGTTGGTCTCGGACTCTTCGGCCTCTCGGTTACCTTCTGGGCCGTTGATACCTTCACAACCCTCGGGATCGAAGAAGTGGTGAACGTGGTTTCAGGGTTCTCCCTCGGTGCCAGTTCGATTGCCCTGTTTGCCCGTGTCGGCGGCGGCATCTTCACCAAGGCTGCTGATGTGGGGGCAGACCTCGTGGGCAAAGTCGAGGCCGGAATTCCTGAAGACGATCCGAGGAATCCTGCGGTGATCGCCGACAACGTCGGTGATAACGTGGGAGATATCGCGGGTATGGGGGCCGACCTGTATGAATCCTATGTGGGATCGATCGTTGCCACCATGCTCATCGGTGCATCCATCGTGGTGGGTGTCAACCAGGGCGCGCTCGATCTGTTCGGGGTCAAGGCCATCAACCTGATCCTGCTGCCCATGCTCATCGCCGCAGCCGGGATCGTTGCCTCCATTCTTGGTTCTTTCCTGGTCCGGACCGATAAACAGGACAGCGGGGCTATCCACATGGCCTTCAACAAGGGAACCCTTACAGGTCTGGCACTTACGGTGATCGCAACGTTCCTCCTTGTCCAGTACTTCCTCGGGATAGAACATATCGGCGTGTTTATCGCCGTAGTGACCGGTCTTGTGGCCGGATTCCTCATCGGGATCATCACCGAGTACTATACCTCGTACGAGCGGGCACCCACCCAGGCTATCGCCAGATCCTGTGAAACGGGTGCGGCAACCGACATCATCACCGGTCTTGCCAAGGCTATGGAAAGCACGGTCTTCCCTGTGCTGATCATCGCAATCGCCCTGCTTGTTGCGGTTAATATGCTGCCCTATGCCCCGCTGTATGCAATCGCACTCGCCGGTGTGGGAATGCTCGCAACGCTCGGTATCACCCTTTCTGTCGATGCCTATGGGCCGGTGGCCGATAACGCGGGAGGCATTGCCGAGATGTCCCACCAGGAGCCGGGAGTGCGCAAGATCACCGACACCCTGGATGCTGTCGGCAACACTACCGCAGCGATCGGCAAGGGATTCGCCATCGGTGGGGCTGCACTGACCGCCCTGGCCCTTTTTGCGGCTTATTCCCGAAATGTGGGTCTTGAGTTTGTCGACATGCTTTCTCCCACGGTCTTTGTCGGCGTTCTCATTGGAGCCATGCTCCCGTTCCTGTTCAGTTCCTTTGCCATGACCGCCGTAGGGAACGCTGCCGGCCAGATCGTAGAGGAGGTCCGGCGCCAGTTCCGGGAGATCTCCGGCCTGATGGAAGGAACGGCTGATCCGGATTACACGGCCTGCGTCACGATCTCCACCAATGCCGCGCTGAAACAGATGATTGCGCCCGGTCTGCTTGCCATCGGTGCCCCTCTGCTCATCGGGATCCTCCTTGGCCCTGCAGCCCTGGCCGGTCTTCTCATCGGGTCTATCACCGCGGGATTCATCCTCGCGGTCATGATGGCAAATGCCGGAGGCGCCTGGGACAATGCCAAGAAGTATATCGAAAAAGGAAACCTTGGTGGTAAGGGCTCCCCGGCCCATAAGGCTGCGGTAACCGGGGACACGGTCGGGGATCCGTTTAAGGATACCGC
>JAAEES010000147.1 GCA_013415575.1 Methanomicrobiales archaeon
TCACCCGCTGCGCCAGCAACTGGTCCATCTCCCCGATAAAGGCATCCTCAAGCCTGGAGAAGATCGGTTTTGGAACCGGGAGCTGTCCCGGTGAGATATTCTCCACAGCCTCACGGATAGGGTGATCCTGGATCCGGTCGGTGTGCCCGAGCATCTCCCAGATCTCCTGCGCCTTCTCCGGGATGACAGGTTCAAATACGAGAGCGAGGGCCCGGACGAGCACCAGGCAGTCCTTGATGGCCCGGGCTGCCGCGTCCCGATCGGTCTTGATCAGCTTCCAGGGAGCATTGGTCTGGATGTAGTTGTTGCCGTAGGCGGCAAGGGCCATCATACCGTCAATGGCAATCTTGAACTCGTACTCCCGAATGGACGAGTCGATCATGCCAAGTGCCCGATCGATCTCGATGAGAATCTCCTCCCGGACCGGGACATCCGGTATTCCCCCAAACTCCTTCGTGGAGAAGAACAGGGTCCGGTACACGAAGTTGCCGAGCGTGTTAACCAGCTCGTTGTTCACCCGTTCCTGGAAGACCTTCCAGGAAAAGTTGAGCTCTTTGGTATGGTTGGTGTACGAGAGGAGGTAGTACCGGAGGTAATCAGCCGGGAGCCCCTTGTCAAGGTAGTCATCATTGGTCCAGACCACGTAGCCACGGGACTTGGAGAACTTGTGGTCATCGACTTTGAGCATTCCACTGGCCACCACCGCATGGGGGGTTCCATACCCTGCCGCTTTCAGGAGCGCCGGCCAGAAGATGCAGTGGTGGTAGATGATATCCCCTCCGATAAAGTGGGTGATCCCGGTCGGCTCGCCGCACCAGTAGTCCTTCCATGAGGCTCCGGCCTGATCTGCCCATTCCTCGGTGAACGAGATGTAGCCGATAGGGGCATCCACCCAGACGTATACCACGAGATCGTCGCGTCCCGGGAACTTCACCCCCCAGTCGAGCGTCCGCGTGATGCACCAGTCACGGAGCTCGTCCTTCACCCATCCCATGGCATAGTTCCGTGCGTTCAGGGTGCCGGAGAGGGTGTCGAGATACCCGAGCAAGAACTCTTTGAACTCGCTCAGCCGGAAGAAGTAGTGCTCCTGGTCCCGGGACTCGGCTTTCGTCCCGCAGACCATGCAGGCAGGCTCTTTTATCTCCCCTGGCTCGAGGTGACGTCCGCATCCCTGGTCACACTCGTCGCCCCGTGCCGGCATTCCGCAGTGGGGGCAGATCCCCTCCACGTACCGGTCGGGCAGGAACCGTCTGCACTTCGTACAGTAACTCTGCTGGATTACTTTTGAGTAGACGTGCCCGTTCTCGATGAGCCGGTTTACCATGGAACGGGTCCGCTGGTGATTGGTAGGGTCATCAGTCATCCCGAAATGGTCAAAGATGACCCCCATCCTCGTGAAGGTCTGATGGAAGTGGGCGTGGTACTTCTCAGAGAGCGCCCGCGGTGATACACCGGCATTTTCAGCACTCACCACAATCGGGGTCCCATGATTGTCGGAACCGCAGATGAACACCACCGGCTCGCCACTCCGCCTCAGATAGCGGACATAGAAATCGGCCGGCACATAAGTCCGGAGGTGTCCGAGGTGGCAGGGGCCGTTGGTATAGGGAAGGCCGCAGGTCACGAGGACGGGTCTGTCGCGCATCACTATCTTTTTTGACGATGATGCTATAAATACCATGATTACCATGGGTAAACGGCTCTCCTTCCCCACCAGGTCCTTCGGATCTGACACCGTTCCGCCTGATCCCTCTCTCCTTCCGGCCTGGGTCGCGGAACGGAGAGGCAGGGAGGGAGACCTTACCTCGTTCCTGCTCGAACAGGGGATCTTCCCCCAGATCGACGCAGGAGTAACCTCCCCCTGTGCAGGGGGAACGTTCTATACCGCCCGATGGAGGGAAGCCATCGAAGGTGTTGAGGACGGAATAATAACCGATGAACTGGGAGTCCGGATGGCGGATGTCATTCGGGATGCAGAAGACATGACCCGGATCCGGAAAGGACTCTTCATGACCGTCCCCGCTCCGCATATGCTCGGTCTTCACGACAGGTATTACCAGGATCCGGAGGAGGCCGGAGAAGCCCTGTTCTCGGTCTACCGGGCCCTGATGCGGGGGCAGCGGGATGCCGGTTTACATGCGCATGTAATCATCTGTGATACTGTCCTGCGGGCGGAACTCGAGGCTCTCACCCGGCAGAAGGTATTCTTCTTCCCGTCCGCCCTGAACCGTAAGTCGCTCTCACTGCTGCTGGAGTACCAGCAAATCGTTGCGTTGACGCCGTCCCTGCTGCCGCTCCTTTCCGATCTCATGGGGGAATACGACGTTCACCGGATTGTACTCCTCGATCCTGAAGAACAGGACCTCCGGCAGGCACTGCAGATCAGGGATCCCGACCAGATTCTCTGTGGAGGTTTCTGCAGGGAATCCTGTGGGGAGTACTGGAAGAATCTGGTAAAAAAAGCGAAAATTCTCAAGTAGATTCGGCGATCTCCACGAACCGGGAGAACTCCGGAACGGTGCCGAAGATCCGGAACCGTATACGGTCCCAGAAGGAGAAATCAAAATTTCCGCCGGCCGCATTGGGGTGGCCGCCACCACCGTATTCCCGGGCGATGAGGTGGCTGATGGGGGGGACTGACCGGAGCGAGAAGCGCCCTTCCCGGGAGATCAGCACTTCGATATCAGTTGAGAGCTCCTTCCGCATCCGTGCCGCCGTCTCGCTCGGATACCCAAAGAGCGGGGCAAACGCGATCCGGTACCGTGTCCCGAAAATAGTCGCCTTCCGGATACTCTGTGCAATCTTTGCCTCCATGTCAGAGGCGATATCCTGGTATTCTTCTTCGATACGCCGGTCGGTGAAGACCCCTTCCGCCAGCCGGTCACGGACGTAATCCCGGTTTTTCCAGCGCTGGAGGACCACGCCGAGGATGGCCGAGCGGGGGTCTTCGTGTTTCCAGAGGTCATAATCGCAGACCACCCGGGCGACCTCCTGAGCCGCGGGATTATCGGGGAGGAGGTCGCGGGCAACGATCCCGCAGGCGCAGGTCGAAGTATCGATTCTCAGGAGGCTGCAGTATCCCTGAACCGACATAATATCCTGGTCCGACCAGCGGTGGTGGTCCCGCCACTCGATCTGCCAGCCAGCCTCTCTCACTTTCCGGATCTTGTTCTCAATGCCGGGCTGGTAGCCGAGGTCGCTGATAGAAAGTACGGTACCGCCCCCGTCAACCGCAGCCACAGCGTCGAGTGCCTGGGGAAAACTCCCCACCGAGCAGAAGATGGTGGTGACCGGACCGAACCGCATCCGGTGAATGGCATCCCCCCCTACGGCATCGAGGTCATTGTGCGTGAGGTGTACCAGAGAATTTTTCCGCGAGTTCAACAGTGAGATGAGTCGCTCTTCGAACGCTGATACCGTTCCGGATCCTGTCAAATCCACCTATTCCACCGCCGAATGAAAAAAAGGTGCATTATTTTGGGGATGCAACCTTAAACATCATAATTTATTAGTTTAAAGGGTGAATAATGTATTCCCTCGCCTCAGTAGCTCAGTTCGGGAGAGCGCCAGACTGAAGATCTTTACTGCCATAATTCCCTTCTCAGTTCCTGGTGCACTGCGCCTGCCAAGTTCCCCGGCAATGAGCAATAGGATAATAAATCCTATCACGGCCACGTCCATAACCTCTATCAAGACTTCGGGATTGGTGGCAAAATTGCTGGAGGCGATGGCAAACGCCGCGGCCAAATTTCGTTGACCCGTT
>JAAEES010000148.1 GCA_013415575.1 Methanomicrobiales archaeon
GGTGGATGCCGTCGATCTCCTCTGATCCCTCCTCAACATCCCGCGGCTGGGCGATGTCGATCAGGACCAGGGGTCGCGGGTGCCCGTCCAGCGGCCAGCACCGGCTCAGCATGATCTCCCGCAGGTGCTCCCGGTAGATGACCGGGTGGGGTGCAGAGGTGCAGGAGATGACCACATCGGAGAGGATCATGTAGCGGGGGAGCTCTGTCAGCTTCACCGCTTTTCCTCCGATCTTCTTTGCCAGCACCTCCGCCCGCTGGTAGGTCCGGTTCGCTACGTACATTGCCGTCAGCTTCTTGGCGGCAAGGGCCTGGGCAACCAGCATCCCCATCTCCCCGGACCCGACAACGAGGATGTGCTTTCCCTCGAGACTGCCGAGCTGCTCCTCGGCGAGCAGGACCGCTGCGGACCCGATGGAGACCGCACCGCGGTTGATCCGGGTCTGCCGGCGCACCTCTACTCCGACATGCACCGCTTTATTGATGCAGAGCTCGAGGACCGGGCTTGCGGTCTCTGCCTCCTTTGCCAGGGCAAGGGCATCCCTGAGCTGCCCGATGATCTGGTCTTCACCGACGATCATCGAGTCCATGCCGGCGGCCAGCAGGAGGAGGTGGCGCAGTGCCGCGGTCCCGGTCAGCAACGAGAATTCTGTTCTCCCTTCCTCTTCGAGAAGGGACTGAAGGGCTGACGACTCGCCATGCACCAGGATCTCTATCCGGTTACAGGTCTGGAGAATAAGGACTCCCCGGAACCGGTCCTTTGCCCTGGCAAGAAATGCCGCTTCATCGGGAAACCGGCATTGCTCCAGCTTGTCCACCGTCGCATGGTGGTGGCTGATCCCGGCAATCGCGATCGGGACAAAGAGCGGGTCATCCATTACAGGTACCTCCTCTCGACGATGCTCCATGCCGCTTCCTCCCCCTCTGCCAGTGCCGCCCAGACCTCCTGGTCATGGATGACTCCGGAGAGAGCCGCTCTCCGTTTCTGGATCGCAGGCTCCGTCTGACGGAGGTGTAACCGGAGCCGCTCCTGGAGATCGATCATCCGGTCCAGGCAGGGCAGCGAGGACTGGAGGTATTCCCGGAGATAGCGGGTGACCGCCGGGCTCTTTCCCCCGGTGCTGAGGGAGAGAATAAAGTTCTCCCCCCTGATGACCGAGGGGATCAGCACATCCCCGCTCTCTCCCCGGGCATTATTGAAGAGAATTCCCTGTTCCCGGCACAGGGCACCGATCCGGTCATTGAGGGCAGGGTCGGGAGTTGCGGCCACGGCGATGTATGCGCCGGCGAGCCTCTCGAGGAGAGCCTGATCAGTTACCCCGGAGAGGTCCGTCTCCACCAGTGCTGCCCCCAGTCCCGAGAAGCGGGAGGAGAACGAACGTGAAAATACGGTAACCTCCGCTTCCGGCCGGAAAAAACCGGCTTTCCGGGCGCCAACATCTCCCCCTCCGAAGATGACCACCTTCTTTCCGGAAAAGTTCAGCATGAGGGGGATCATTGCTATAGATCTACCCTGTCTTTTTTAATTAAGATGTTGGAATCGAGTGGAAAATTGTACTGTCCGGAGCCACCTGCGGGAGAGGGGCAGTATCAGGCCGGAAACGCTGGATCTCTTTTTATTTACCATCACCGCGAGGAAATGAGGTTATAAAAAGTCCTTTTAATTATGCCGCCTGTTCGGGAGCAGCTTTGACCAATTGGTTATACCAGGTTAATAAATTAGTCACATTTGGGCAGAAATTTATAGGATATCATATAATGTAGATTTATGAAGCGAATTGTTAAGTACAGTATGTTAACTCTCCTCGTTCTGGCGCTCATCCTGTCCTGCGCCTGTGTCAGCCAGGAACCGGGAGCACCAGCAACGCTCCCTGCCACGCCTGCACCGGGAGAGAAGATCACGGTCAAGGTCTTCCATGCCGGGAGCCTGACCGGACCCTTCGAGAAACTGAAAGCCGAGTTCGAGGCAAAGTATCCCAACACCGAAGTCCTCCTCGAGCCGGCCGGCAGCGTCGACACGATCAAGAAGGTGACCGAACTCCAGAAACCGGCAGATGTGGTAGCATCGGCCGATTATGCCCTGATCCCCCAGTACATGGTCCCGGACGATGCAGACTGGTATCTCACCTTCGCCAAGAACCAGATGACCCTTGCGTACACCGACAAGAGTGTTTATGCCTCTGAGATCACCGCCGATAACTGGTACGAGATCCTGAACCGCGATGGCGTCCGGTGGGCATTCTCTGATCCGAATTCCGATCCTGCAGGGTACCGTTCGCCGATGGTCATCCAGCTTGCCGAGGATTACTATGGGGATGCTACCATCTTTGAAACGCTCATCGGTGAGCACAGTGGTATTACAGCATCCGAGAGCAATGGTGTCTGGACTATCGATGCAACTGACCCGACTCCTGATGGGACCAAGCTGACCATCCGGCCCAAGAGCGTCGAGCTGGTCCAGATGCTCCAGGCCGGTGGTCTCGACTACGCCTGGGAGTACCGGAGTGTCTCTGTTCAGAATGACCTGAACTACCTCGAACTTCCCGAAGCCATCGATCTTTCCTCGGTCGATTACGCTGATGACTATGCAACAGTCCAGGTCAGGGCGGTTTCAGGAAATGGTACTACCCTGTACGTGGGCGCACCCATCGTCTATGGCGTCACGGTCCCGAAGATCGCGCAGCACCCCGACTACGGCCTCCTCTTCGTCCAGATGCTGATCGGCCCTGAAGGCCAGGCCATTCTGACCGCCGACGGCCAGCCACCCATTGTTCCCGCAGGCGGATTCGGGGACGTCCCGGCCGAGCTCTCCGGCATGGTCACCATGAAATCCTAACTTTTTTTCCACGGCTGGTCAGCGAAAAACTGTGTCCAGGAGGATTTTGTTGAGGAGTTGTATGTATCACCCATGGGAGTTGCGGTTCTGATGCAGGAGGAAGGTCATGACTGATACCGGAGGGGGATCCCTGTGGGCACGCTACAAGCGGGCTGATTCCACCCTTATCGCATTTTCCCTCATCGGGTCAACCCTGGTGATCTTCGCCTTCCTGGCCCTGGCGACCATCACCATAACCCAGCTTGCCGACATCCCCTTCCTCATCCAGGTTGCACTCGATTCCCGGGTTATCAACGCCATCCTCCTCACCTTCGGCGCCGGTCTCACCGTGGTCTTCATCCTGCTCATCCTCGGGACGCCGCTGGCCTATGTTCTTGCCCGGACCCATTCACGGGTGAACAGTCTGGTCGAGGCCCTGATCGATATCCCGCTGGTGCTCCCCCACACCGTTGCCGGTATCATGGTCTACCTGCTCTTCATGCAGCGGGGATTGCTCGGGGCTCCCTTCAAGGAGATCGGCATCGTGTTCGAAGACGCCTTCCCGGGTATCGTGGTGGCCATGCTCTTTGTCTCCATGCCTTTCTACGTCAACACCGTCAGGGAAGGGTTCCAGAAAGTCCCGCTGCATATCGAGAACGTGGCCCGCACGCTGGGGGCAACCCGGTTCCGTGCCTTTACCCTGATCGTGCTGCCGCTCTCCACCCGCCACATCCTGAACGGCAGTGTTCTCGCCTGGGGAAG
>JAAEES010000149.1 GCA_013415575.1 Methanomicrobiales archaeon
CAACCGTCGATGCCCAAGTGTATTTTAAGGTGAAGCCTGACGAAGAGAACGTCAAACGATCGCAGTACAATGTCTTCAACTACGAAGACCAGATCGTTAACCTTGCCCGCACGACGCTCCGCAACATCATCGGGACCCTCACCCTCAAATCGGCCAACAGCGAACGGAGCAGGATCAATGATGAACTGGGGAAAGTGCTCAAGACCGAGACCCAGTCATGGGGCCTCGAGATCGTGCGCACGGAATTAAAGGAGATACAGCCACCCCAGGATGTCCAGGAAACCATGAACAAGGTGGTCAAGGCCGAGAACGAAAAGATTGCGGCCGTGGATTTCGCGACGGCCCGTGAGACCGAAGCTGACGGGATGCGCCGTGCCGCCATCAAGCAGGCAGAGGGGGTCAAACAGGCAAAAATCCTGGAAGCAGAAGGTCAGGCCGAGGCCATCCGGCTGGTCAACGAAGCCGCAGAGAGATACTTCATCGGCAATGCCCAGAAGCTCAAGGCGCTCGAGGTAACGGAAAATTCGCTGAAGAACAGTACCAAGGTCGTCGTGCCATCAGGCCAGCAGATTGTCAATGTCATCGGTGAACTGGCCGGCGTGAAATCCCCATCACAGCAGGAGTAAAACGGCTCCCTCTAATTTCAAGCTCTTTTTTTTAAAAAAGACTGGTATTCACTGGTTCACCAGACTCAGGAATGGCCGGGGCAGGGAGAAGTGACCAGGGGACTCGTGGCTGTTCTTCACCCCCCCCTCTCCCTGGGTTTGACGGTGTTCCTGCACCCGTGCCGCCGCGCTGTAGAACGATCCTTAAAGGTGGCAGCCGGATCGGCCCTGTTTCTCAAAATACTGCTGGTGGTACTCCTCTGCCGGCCAGAAGACAGCCGCGGGGACGATCTCGGTCACGATCCGGCGCGAACCGAAACGACCGGACCCCTGGAGTCTCTCTTTTGACTCTTCTGCCAGCTGCTTCTGGACGCTGGTGTGGTAGAATATTGCCGACCGGTAATTGGTGCCGATATCAGGTCCCTGCCGGTTGAGCTGGGTCGGGTCGTGGATCGACCAGAAGACGTTCAGGAGTTCCTGGTAAGTGACCGTCGCAGGGTCATAGGTGATTTCCACCGCTTCAGCATGCCCGGTCCTTCCCGTGCAGACCTCATGGTAGGTGGGGTGATCGGTCGTTCCCCCGGTATACCCGACCCTGGTGGAGAGAACGCCCTTTATCCGGCGGAAGGATGCCTCGACGCCCCAGAAGCACCCGGCCGCAAAGGTAGCCGTCTCTGTCACACCCGATGATTTCCCGCCCGGGGTCATGAGGTCAACGGCCCGGGAACGGGGCGCCATGGAGATCATCGGGAGAAGAGCCCCATCAGTTCTCCTTTTCCGACGACATGCCCTTCCATGGCGGCACCGATACTCTTCCGGGTGACCGGGGCTCTGAGGTGGAGGAGGGTATCGAGGGCAAAGAGCCGGAAGAAGTAGCGGTGCGGTTTTCCCGGCGGCGGGCAGGGACCGCCGTACTCCATCTTCCCGAAGTCATTCAGGCCCTGGGCACTTCCGTCAGGGAGTACGGGTTTTCGGGGAATTCCCCCGGGAAGGCTGGTGGTGCCGGGCGGGATGTTGTATAGGATCCAGTGCATGAAGGTGCCGGTCGCACAATCGGGATCTTCACAGATCATCGCAAAACTTGCAGTGCCTTCGGGGGCAGATCCCCAGGAGAGCGGGGGGGAATCATTCTTTCCGGTGCAGGTGAATTCCGGGGGTATCCGCGCCCCCGGTGCGAATCCAGGAGAGGTCAGTTCCAGGGTTTTCATATGTCAGGCTTCCAAGAGGAATACGGGAGCTCTGCACTCATAAAACCTTCCGGGCTCCCGGTCAGCTTCAAGCATCAGGAAGAGAAAACCTCTCCAGGAACCATGAAGCTCGGGGTGCTCTGCTCGGGAGGAAAGGACTCGATCTTCTCCTGCGGGATAGCCATGGAGCGGGAGGAGGTGGCCTGCCTGATCACCGTTCATGCAGCGAACGAGGAGAGCTACCTTTTTCATACCCCGAATGTCCGGCTCGTCCGCCTCCAGGCAGAAGCAGCGGACCTCCCGCTGGTGGAGACGGAGAGCGCCGGGAGGAAAGAGGAGGAGCTGGACGACCTCGGGCGGGCGCTGGACCTCGCCCGGGAGCGGTACGGGATCGAAGGAGTGGTCACCGGAGCCATCCTCTCCGTGTACCAGGCCAGCCGGATCCAGCGCCTCTGCCGTGAACGATCGCTCTGGTGCTTCAACCCGCTCTGGCACACCGCCCAGGAAGCCTATATGCAGGCCCTCATCGGCACGGGCTACGACGTCCTGGTATCAGGGGTCTTCTCCGCCCCCTTTGATGCATCGTGGCTGGGGAGACGGATCGATGCCCGTGCCCTGGCTCTCCTGAAACAGTATGCGGAGCAGTACAGGATTACGCTGACCGGAGAAGGCGGGGAGTATGAGACCTTTGTTGCCGATGCTCCGTTCTTCAGGAAAAGGATCGAGATTGTTGCGGCAGAAAGCGAGTACCGGAACTTCCGGGGCGTCTACCGGATTACCGGTGCACGGCTGGTGGAGAAGTGATCCTGCTCGTTGATCTCTGCTACCGGGATGGATCGCTCGGGTTTGAAGAGTTCGTCCTTCCTATCGCCCGGATCATCGAAGGAACGGGGGCCGGCTGCCGT
Source organism: Methanomicrobiales archaeon (assembly GCA_013415575.1). Classification (GTDB taxonomy): domain Archaea; phylum Halobacteriota; class Methanomicrobia; order Methanomicrobiales; family Methanospirillaceae; genus UBA9949. The sequence continues at coordinate 2,698 of JAAEES010000149.1, forward strand.
ATCGTGCACTATACCCGTTGTCCGGGGCAGGCGACCCGGGACTGCGACGGGATTATCCTGTGCGGGACACCGGTCATGGATAATGGATTTCTCGGAGACCTGGCATCGTTCTCCTGGATCCCGGAGACCAGCCTTCCCGTGCTCGGTATCTGTGCCGGCATGGAGGTCCTCGCTCTCCTGGCGGGGGGCAGGGTCATTTCCTGCCCGGAGATTGGGATGACAGAGATCCGGGTGACAGCGCAGGATCCGATCTTTCCTGAGAACCGGGCTTTCGAGGCGTATGAACTGCACGGATACGCCTGCACCCTGCCGCCGGGATACCACACTCTCGCCGGGTCTGACCGCTGTATCCAGGTGTTCCGGGACCCGGTCCGGCCCGTATACGGTGTCATGTTCCATCCCGAGGTAAGAAACGAGTGGGTGGTCGGGCGGTTTCTTTCCGCCTTCTGCCGGTGATCGTTCAGCGGGTTACCGGGAGACCGTTCTCTTCTGCAATCTCAATGAAGGATGAAGCCACGTATTCGGCCTGGCTCCTGGTCATACCATAGGTGTTGAACTTCCAGACTTTGGTTGCCCCGGGGATGATCCCGGCGATGCCTTTCTCTTTCAGGGCGCTTGAGAAGAAGTATCCCCGCTTCTTATGGGTCTTTGCGATGCGGTCGAAGGAGTTGATGGTGTCCACCCGGGTCAGAGTGTGCTTCCGGGGATATTCGCTCCGGACAACCGTCCCCTCGATCGATCGCAGGGCTTCCACCACCAGGTTTCCGTTGGCGAGCTCCTGGTCCCAGCGCTTCACCCGCTCCCTGACATGGGGAAACGAGGCCATCATGCCCATCAGGGTCACCCCCATCAGGGTGCATCCC
>JAAEES010000150.1 GCA_013415575.1 Methanomicrobiales archaeon
GGCGCCGCGGTGGAAGCGGAGCAGAACCGCGATCAAGGACATCCGGAAGTATCTCGAGAAGCATATGAAGAGCACGGACGTGAAGCTTGACCGGACCATCAACGAGAAGGTCTGGGATCGGGGCGCCGAGAACCCGCCGTCCCGTATCCGCGTCCGGGCCATGAAATTCGATGACGGACAGGTCCAGGCAGAGCTTGCCGAGGAATAAAATGGAAAAGACGATCTCAATCGGCGGGGACTCGAATATCGGCGTATTCACCCGGGTATTTGATGATATCGCCGTCATCCCCCCGAATGCCCCCGAGGAGTACAGGAGTGCGCTCACCGATCTTCTCGATGTGGACCTGGTGATCACCACCATCCAGGGGAGCGAGATCGTCGGGTCGTTACTGGCCGGCAACAACCGCGGTTTCATCGTGAGCGGCCTTGCCACCGAGGGCGAAATTTCCCTCCTGCGGGAGTACCGTGAGGTCTGCCTGCTCGAGCGGAGCATGAATGCGGCCGGAAACATCATCCTGACCAATGACACGCTGACCTGCATCCACCCTGACATGCCCACGGCCGTTGCAAAGGATATCGGCGAAATGCTCGGAACCCCGGTGCTCCGGCTCACCCTCGCCGGCATCAAGACCGTCGGGATGGCTGCCACTGCCACCAACCGGGGAATCCTGGTGCACCCCCGTACCTCTCGCCAGGAGATCGCCCGGCTGGAAGAGGTCACCGACCTCCCCATCGGTACCGGTTCGGTGAACATGGGCAGCGGCCTCGTCGGGACCGGCCTTGTCGCCAACCGGGCAGGCTACCTGGCCGGCACAGAGACGAGCGGATTTGAGCTCGGGAGAATTGAGGACGTATTTGGATTTCTGGAGTGAAGATGATGGAAAACAGACAGTTTGAAGTGAAAGGGACCTTCTCCATTGGTGGTGAATGGCACCCGTATACCAAAATTATTGAAGCCCCGAACGAAACGCAGGCGCAAGAGCGGACCTTTGCGGTCATCGGGAGCAAACACCGCCTGAAACGCAGATATATCACCGTGAATGCGATCAAAGCCCTGAATGGTGAGTAGGGTGGACCGCGTGGACCCACGGGAGATCCAGTCCCTCCAGCTCTACCTGAACGAGTATCGTCAGCAGGCAGAGATATTCTCCCAGCAGCTCGGACTCCTCGAAGATGGCAGAATGGAGGCGCTTGCCGCGATCGAGACCCTGGAAGCCCTCTCCGGATCACCGGACAGCACGGTCCTCCTCCAGATTGGCGGCGGAGTCAGTGTCAGGGCCAGGGTGCCGGAACCGGACCGGATCCTGGTGAATATCGGATCCGAGGTAATCGTTGAGAAGTCCAGCGCCGCAGCCCAGGACTACCTGAAAGACCGGATCACCGAGATGGAAGCTTCGGCAAAGAAGGTTGCCGAAACCCTGGACCGTATCCGGGGGCAGATGAACGAGATCGCCCGCAGAATCGATCTCGCCTACCAGCAGGCGCAGGCACAGGCGCAGGTACCTCCTATGGCACCGATCACGACACTGCCTTCGAAGAAATCCCGGAACGAAGAAGAGGATTGACGGATTTCGCATGTTCGACGGGCTCCGTGAAAAGCTGCAGAATATCACCACCGGTTTTGAGAAGAGCATAGCCACTGCTTCAGCGGAGTCCGGGCCGGCAGCCCGGGAACCGGAGAAGAAGGACCCGTCACTCCTCGGCAAGGTCAAAGTGCTGGTCACCGACCGGGAGTTCGTCATTTCTGAAAAGGACATCGAAGAACCGCTCTTCGAGCTGGAGATGGTCCTGCTCGAGAACGACGTCGCCCTCCCGGTTGCAGAGGAGATCATCGCCCATATCCGGGAGGATCTCACCGGGAAACGGAGAAAGATCGGGGAGCGGGTGGACACCATCGTCTTGTCGGCCCTGAAATCCGCCCTCCTGGACGTCCTCGGCGAAGGTTTCGACCTCATCTCCTACATCACCACGCATAAGCGTCCGGTCAAGATCCTGTTCACCGGGGTGAACGGCACGGGAAAGACCACCACCGTGGCAAAGATCGGCGCCTACCTCAAGAAGAACGGTTTCTCGGTGGTGATAGGTGCCGGGGATACCTTCCGCGCCGGGGCAATCGAGCAAATCGACGTCCATGCCAGCCGGCTCGGGATCAGGATCATCCAGCACCAGCAGGGCGCCGACCCATCAGCCGTGCTTTTTGATGCCGTCCAGCATGCCGAGGCCAACCACATCGATGTTGTGCTCGCCGACACCGCCGGGAGGTTCCACAACCGGGTGAACCTGATGAACCAGCTCGACAAGATCCGTCGGATCATGAAACCCGACCTGATAGTCTACGTGGACGAGGCTGTCGCCGGAAACGACGCCGTGGTCCGGGCTTTTGAGTTCGAAAAATCGGTGGGTGCCGATGCGGTGGTGCTGACCAAGGCAGACATGGATCCCCGGGGCGGGGCGGCCATCTCCATCGCCCACACCATAGGAAAACCCCTGATGTTCCTCGGCACCGGGCAGGGATACGACGACATCGTCCCATTCTCACCGGGACAGATGGTCGATGAACTCCTCTCGGAGGCGGCCTGATGCTCGACAACCTGGGGAACTCGCTCAAGGACGCCCTTAAGAAGCTCGCCGGAAAGACGGTCGTCGATCGCATCGCTGTCGAGGAACTGGTCAAGGATCTCCAGCGGGCCCTGATCCAGGCTGATGTGAATGTCAAGCTGGTCATGCAGCTCTCCCAGGCTATCAAAACCCGGGCTCTTGAAGAAGAGCCGCCCAAGGGTATGAGTGCACGGGAGCACGTGCTGCGCATTGTGTACCAGGAACTGGTCCGGCTGATGGGATCTGCAGGCGAAGTAAAACTCGGGTCCCAGACCATCCTGATGGCCGGTCTCCAGGGGAGCGGGAAGACCACCACGACCGCGAAGCTCGCCCGGTACTTCCAGCGCAAGGGACTGAAGACGGCGGTGATCTGTGCGGACACGTTCCGCCCCGGAGCCTACGACCAGCTCTCCACGCTCTGCTCGCGCATCAACATCCCCTGTTTTGGAAACCCGCAGGAGAAGGATGCCCGGGTGATCGTGCGGGACGGACTCAAAACCACCGGCTCTGCCGAGGTTATCATCATCGACACCCAGGGCAGGCATGCCCTGGAAGACGACCTCATCCAGGAGATCATCGACCTCAATACCCTGACCCGGGCAACTCACCGGTGGCTGGTCCTCGATGCCGCGATCGGGCAGAAGGCGAGCGAGCAGGCCCGCCGGTTCCATGAGGCCATCAACATCGACGGGGTGCTCATCACCAAGATGGACGGGACGGCCAAGGGTGGCGGGGCTCTCTCCGCCGTCTCTGAAACCGGCGCCGGAATCGTCTTCATCGGGAGCGGTGAGACAATCGAGGATCTCGAACGTTTCGAACCCGACGGCTTTATCTCCCGGCTTCTCGGGATGGGGGATCTGAAAGCCCTGGTGGAGCGGGCGCAGGAATCGGTGACCGAGGGAGAAATCGATATTAAT
>JAAEES010000151.1 GCA_013415575.1 Methanomicrobiales archaeon
TGCCGATCTCTTCGGCATGGAGATGGAGGTCAGCTTCTTCGATCCCGTGATCGGGGGGTATATTCTCTTTGGGGTGGTCTTTGGCATCGTGACGAGCGTCATCGCCGGGATCTACCCGTCCTGGAAAGCGGCGAACCTTAACCCCATCGAGGCCCTGCGGTACGAATAAAAAAGGAGTAATTTTCTTATCTGCGCAGGAAAGCGAAGACAAAGGCTGCGCAGAGTGCGATAATCACCAGTGGGAAGGAGAGCGGAGCGGGCGTAGGGGTGGGTGCTGTGGTGGGGGGAGCGGTGGTGATGGCTGGTGTCGGCGTGGTGGGGGGAGCGGTGGTGATGACTGGTGTCGGGGTTGTGGGCGGTGGAGTGGTGGGCGGAGCAGTGGTCGGAGTGGGCGTAGTGGTGGGGGCCGTGGTAGGCGTCGTATCGATGCCGGTCCTGTCACCGACATTGAACTCGATGATGTTTGAGTCGTCCGCGTAGTCGGCAAATTCCTCAGGAGTACGCCAGCGGGCCTGCACCTTGTAGGTGCCGGGATCAAGATCGTCGAGGACCACCGATCCTGGCTTTCCCGGATCGTCGGTATAGACAACCGGATCACTGATGGAGATGGAAGAGAGGTCCTGTCCTCCGAAGGAGGTAGTCTGTGCACCGCCCGGGAGCGTCACCACAATCTCGACCGCCGCAGGCGTGACCGATCCCACGCGGTACCAGTTCCCGACCTCGACCGAAGTAATTTCAAACGCGATACGGGTTCCTTCCGGGAGGCTGAGGCCCTCCACGTTCTCGTAGTGGTAAGGTTCGGCGAGCGTAACCTCCAGCTCCAGTTCTGGTGCACGGATAAAGAGAGAGCCCTCCCACACCCCGGATCCGTTGATGACCGCATAGGCCCCGAGCTCATCCTCTTCGAGATAGGAGGGGACGCTCCACGCGTTTGCGTCCAGAACGGGAAGACGGGGGTCTTTAGGCTCTCCGTCCTCGATCCGGGCAAGGTAACTCACCTGGCCGTCCGAGGTGATCCCTGAGAGGTCGAGATCTTCCTCGTACAGGAATACAGTATCGCCCTCTTCGATATCCTTGATGGTCGGCCCGCGTGCAGCCGCAGGCAGCGAGATGACCAGCAGGAGAAGGAGAAGGGCGGCGATATAGCTGCTCTGGTTCATAGTCATCACGGGTGTGATGAAGATAATAAAACTTGCCCTGAAAAAAAGGTTTTTTAGAGAAGTTTTCTGCCTGCATCAGGGCCGGGCTTGCAGTCGTAGACCTCGGTGATCCGCATCACCAGCTGGCCCTTTACCGGCGCCTTGGCCATTTTCGCAAGGATGGTCTGGCGCAGGTCCTCGTACTCCGGCCCCGCTCGTTCTGTACTCTACGGCCCCCTTGATCTGCCAGCAGCCCTTCGTCTCCGGGTTCAGTTATAATAATTTTTTACCCGCCTCTGGACCATACCAGCATTCATAGACCTCGGTAATCTTCATCTCAACAAGTGTCCGGGCTGGTAATTTGGGATTTCTCTCCTGCATGATAGTCTTCATCTTCTGAAATTTTTCACCAGCTGTATACAGCATCACATTGCCCTTTATCTGGAAACATGCTTTTGGCTCGCTTGTATAGACGTAAATGGATGCCTTCGGATTTTCCTTGAGATTTAAGATGGTCTTGTGCATGAAGTTGTCCACAATCCATACCGTCTCATCATCGAAAAGCCAGACCTGAGTCATTGGAACGACATTCGGGATGCCATCTTTCGAGGCAGTGGCTACGGGATATGGTTTCGTTTTACTGAAGGCTTCTTTCATTATAGGGGATAGCGCTACCATTTTCATCACCAGATATCATTTTCTATTTTAACTAATCCAAGTCGAGATCCTGCCATCGCAGCCTTATCGGTGTTACCATGACGGTCACCTGACATTAGTGTGCACGTCTCTCTACATGAGTGTTGTCTTCACGGGTTCCGAAGCGCATTTTTGCAGTCCGGGCAGAGGAAGACCGGTATGGACGTCTTGACAGTCTGCCCGAGTATTACGTGCGGGATCTGAATATTTTCGCGGATCGCATGCTCCCGGCAGAGCCCCATCCCGCAGATCTGGCAGACGGCGACTGCCTCATGCTCGGCCCCCTCAATATCGCAGATATAGCATTTCATAGCTGAACACCTCCAGCGGTGGTGCATGGAATGGAGATGTATAAATACATTGCTGCCGTCACGGGCGCAATGTTTTTATTCTCTGGATGCTGGTTTGGAAGCTGAAACGAAAGGAGGATGGATGATGAAGGTTGTGGACATTGACAGTATGAAAGCCGCCCGCGACACCGATGGGCTACTGGCGGCGCTCTGTGACGAGGAGGAGTACATTCGCGCCAAAGCGGCAGAAGCCCTCGCCGATTTTTCGGACCAGATCGTGGCCGAAGCGCTTGAAAAACTCAAATTCGAGGACCCGAGCACCCAGGTTAAGGAGTCCGCGTCCCGGGCCCATGCCATGGTGATCCAGCGGATCGAGGAGAAGAAAGAGAAAATGATTTAGAACTCATTTTCTGCGGTAAGTTTATGAGGGAATGAACACGTAAGAAGTGTTTTATACCAAAGGTATGTCGAAGGGTGAATTGAATGGTAAAGCCAGATCCTGAGTATGTGCAGAAAAGGATTGTCTGTTCTGATGTGGAAAGGGCCAGAGAATCGCTCTTGAACCCGAAGATCATCGAACAGAAGAAAGAAGAACGGACAATCGATGAACTCGCAAAACCTCTCATTGAGGTGAGCCTGAAAGAGGGGATCGAGACGGTCTGGGACCGGTATGAAAAACAGCAGCCGGAGTGCAAGTTCTGTGCCGAAGGCCTCTCCTGCAGCCGCTGCGCCATGGGGCCATGCCGGATCATCCCCGAGCACGGACGGGTGCGGGGGGTATGCGGGGCAGATGCCGACCTGATCGTCGCCCGAAACCTCCTCGACACCATCGCCACCGGGGCGGCCGCCCACTCTGACCACGGGCGGGAGATCATCGAGACACTTCACAAGACCGCGATCGGCGAAGCGCAGGGTTACACAATCACCGACGGCGTAAAACTGCGCAGGATTGCCGAAGAGTTCGGGTTTGAGACCGAGAGACTGACGGATGAAGAACTCGCCCGCGACGTCGCGCTCGCCCTGCTCGAGGAGTACGGCACCACCAAGAACTACGTGCAGTTCTCGCGGAGGGCCCCGGAGAAGACCCAGAAGATCTGGAATGCCACCGGGATTACGCCACGGAGCGTCGACCGCGAGATCGTGGAGGCTATGCACCGCGTCCACATGGGCGTGGGGGCGGACTACGCCAATATCCTGCTCCACGGTCTGCGGACCTCGCTCGGCGACGGTTGGGGCGGGTCCATGATGGCCACGGACATTTCTGATGTCCTCTTTAAGACGCCGGAGATAAACGAGTCCACGGTGAACCTGGGGGTGGTAAAAAAGGATCATGTGAACATCGCCCTGCACGGGCACAATCCCGTGCTCTCCGAGATGGTGGTCCGTGCC
>JAAEES010000152.1 GCA_013415575.1 Methanomicrobiales archaeon
ACCGGATCATCGACTGGAACGAGCTGTGGAAAGCGATCCATGTCAGCTCCCCGGGACACACCCGGAAGGACCGCGATCCTGCCGCCATCTGGGACAAGCGGGCTGCAGCCTACCAGCGGGTCACCCGCGACGAGCACGAAGCGACCGAACGGGATCTCGGGTTCCTCGATCTGCGGCCGGAAGATACCGTGCTGGACATGGGTGCCGGGACCGGAAGGCTGGCGGTCCCTATCGCCGGGCGTGTCGCCCACGTGACCGCGCTCGACCCTTCCGGCGGCATGCTCGGCGTGCTCCAGGAGCGGATGGAACAGGCAGGGCAGAGCAACTATTCCTGCGTCCGGATGCGGTGGGAGGACGTGGAGATCGGGCGTGATATCGGGCCCCACGATGTGGTCATCGCCGCATTTTCACTGGGCTTCTACGATCTCGGGGCCGCACTTGACAAACTGGACCGGGCAGCCACGAGAGCAGTCTACCTCTTCTGGCATGCCGGGGAGTGGCGGGGTCCGGAAGAGATGGTGCTCTACCGGGCGGTATTCGGTGAAGAGGGTGCCCAGCAGAAAGGATACCCGGATTATATCTATCCCGTGAACATCCTCCATGATGCGGGCATCTACGCAAACGTCAGCATCTACCCTGCCCTCTGGGAGTCCTCCTACGATTCCGTCGATGAAGCGGTGCAGAACTGGGTGACCATGCACCACCCGGACCTCCAGGATCGCTCCCCGCTCACCGAGTTCTTCTCCCGGGTGCTCCGCCCCGATGCATCCGGCAGGCTGGTTCATTCTGCGGTGCGGCCAACCGCGGTGGTCTGGTGGACGAAGACGTGAGGGTCGCGGTCCTGGCCGGCATCTCCCCCCGACACCTTCGCATGAGGACCGGTGAACGAGGAGAGAGATGTACACAGACAACCAGGGGAACCCCCGCAGTCTGTGAACGGTAGATCCTGCCGATGCTCGGGCTCACGGTGAGAATTCGAAAGAAGTACCTGTCTCTTCCTGTTCCAGGGGTGATCATGTTTTTCTGTGTTCATCCCACACCATGTAGCTGTCTCAGGACACCAGGTGATTTTCATGATTCGAAAGATGTCAGCAGTACTTGTACTTTTCCTCATTCTCTGCTCGATCGCTGTCCCCGCACTGGCGGCAGGCGGAAACGGAGGCTCGGCCGGGTCGGACGGGGCAGGTTCAGGCGATTCGGGAGGAGCAGGCAACGGTGGCTCGTCCGGATCGGACGGGGCAGGCTCAGGCGATTCGGGAGGAGCAGGCAATGGAGGCGAACCGGCAGGGAATACCGGGACCGCTGCTCCCGGTCCGGAAGGCCCCCAGGCCCAGGAACTGCAGGAAGAACAGCTGAGGCAACAACAGGAGACCGTCGATCAGCCCGGCATCCAGATCACCCAGCAGGACCGGGACCAGGACCAGGGGAGGACCGGTGTCATTACCACTGACGAATCCGCCATTGCTGACCTGATCCGCCAGAGAGATCGGGATACGTTCTTCCAGCAGATCAACCTGCAGGAGCAGAATCTCTCGCGTGACCGGGACCAGGACCAGGCACAGGCAGACCTTGCGCTGTACGTCCTCTCCATCTCCGGGAACGTGACCGGGAGTGCCGGACCTGAACTGACCCGCCTCGGAGCAGAGATCAACAATTCATCTGCGGCAGCATTACAGGCCGAGCAGCAGATCAAAACCCGGAGCTCCTTCTCGCGGTTCCTTTTCGGGGGAGACCAGGAAGCGGCCGGGTTGCTGATCCAGTATGCGGACCAGAACCAGCAGCGCATCCAGGAAATGGAGCAGCTGCTCATGAACTGCTCAGACTGTGACCCGCAGGTGCGCCTGGCGCTGGAAGAACAGGTGCAGGTGCTCTCCCAGGAGCAGAACCGCCTCGCTGTCCTCGGACAGCAGGAACAGGCTGAACGGGGGCTGTTTGGCCGGTTGTTCGGCTGATCTGAACCCGGCATACCGGGAAAACAGAACAAACTGATGAAAATTTTTTATTACCGGGGGCCCACATCCCACCCCCTTTTCCGCATGTCTCTGAGCATCGTCTCCCGTGTATGACCACCCCCTGAATTACCGGCTGAAAAAACCGCAGCAGGCCGGGTTTTTCACGGCCACGGTGGTTGGGAACATGCGTGCCGGGTCATTCCCGTGGTGATTGCCACGGAGATCGTCCTCCGCCGCAGACAATCCGTCGCCCCTACCCTTTCCGCAAACTCATTCGCAACCATTCCTCCCCAATCCCCAAACCAGCAGCATACTACGCTCCGTTCACCACCCCTCGTGAACTCTTTTATCATCCATCTCCCTACCCACCTGATGTCCTCGCATGAGGACAGGAGTTTACGATCATGGGAGACTTTACCCAGACCAATGTTGCAAAGTCCGCAGTCCGCGAACTTGCCGTACCGATTGCCGATGTCACTGCGTTCAACACGCTGATCCAGAGCATCCTGACCACCAATCCCTTCGGGTGCACCGCCTACGAGGTGTCCGGGGTTGCCCAGCCACCGGTAGGGAAATCCCGGGAGGCCTACACCGCCCGGGTCCTGTACGAGGACACTGAGGCCCGGACCGTCGGCTACGTGACCGCCCGGGCCGAATCCGTCGCCGGGTTTTCCGCGGCCAAGACCGCTATTCTGGCCGACACCGGCCTTGCCACCGCGATTGGCGGGGACCCGGTCAACTCAGCCGAGGACGAACGCTACTCGGTCACCCTCAAATGCCACGATGCCACCGGCGAAATCTACTACGTGGCCTTCTCCCGGGACCGGGTCACGGTCTCGTCCTACTCGGATGACGCCATCCTCGCCACCATCGAGACCTGGGCCGATACCGTGCCGGCCCTTGCCTGATCCGTCCGTTGAACACCCATTCACAAAGGAGGGATTGGCCGTGGATGAAGGGCTCATGTTCCTCTTCGGCGTGGTGACCGGGACCGTGCTGGCGTTTGCCGCCATCTTCCGCATGGTCGCCGGGATGCACGCCGAAAGGGAGCGGCGGGTGCGGTGATTTCCCGATCACCGCTCCCTTTGCCCCGAACCGGCCATTTCCCGGAGGTACCAATCATGGAAGCAGCACTCACCCAGGTCATCGAGATGGCGATCGCCCTTCTGATGGCAGTGATCGCTTTCTGGCAGCATCGCCGGAAACAGGAAGTCGTCGCGTTCTTTGATCCCAAAGACACCGGCGTGACCACCCCGCCGGCATCGGTCCCGTCCCGGTCATGGACCATGGACGATGCCACAAAGCAGTGGCTCTGCGCCGGTCACTCACCGGACGAACAGGCATCGCTCCTGCAGCAGGTCGCCGATGCAGAAGCACAGCAGAAGACCTCGTACGTCGTCTCGGTCCCGTCCGGGTACTACGAGATCGAGTACGGGTTGATCAGGGGTTCCGGGAAGGCGTAAAAGAGGGTGATTCTTTGGGAATAGGCCCTCACCCGCTCGTGCCAAAATAGTGG
>JAAEES010000153.1 GCA_013415575.1 Methanomicrobiales archaeon
CGAATGCACAATAACCCTATGAGTCTGGCGCCCTAACCAGCTAGGCCACCGCAGCGCACAAAAGTGCATAATGAAAACGTTATAAACGGTATTAAAGGTTCTGATGTGCATTCTGCCCATAGAACGGGTGAATCCGGAAAAAAACCCAGGGGATTATTCCTTCTTCTGGCTCTGGATATAGGCGCTGACCGCGCCGGTGATGGCGGCGATCTCCTTGCCCTGACGGAGAGAGGCAGCGAGCGTCTGCATTCTCTTCTCCTCTTCCCGGACGTACCGGGCAAGGGTCTTCTGGATATGCTCCTCCTGGAGGAAATGGGTGTGGGTGTTTCCCTCGATGAAATGTTTGTTGTGCATGATGGCATGGTGGAGGGGGAGCGTGGTCTTCACCCCGATGATGACGTATTCGTAGATGGCCCTCCGCATCCGGGCGATGGCCTCCTGCCGGGTCATTCCCCAGGAACAGAGTTTGGCAATCATCGAGTCATAGCTCGCCGGGATGGTATAGCCCATGTGGATCCCGGAGTCGACCCGCATTCCCGGACCGCCCGGTGACCGGTATCTCTGGATCTTGCCCGGGTCCGCAGTGAAGTTGTTCAGCGGGTCTTCGGCATTGATACGGCACTCGATGGCATGCCCGCGGATGGAGATCTCGTCCTGTTCAAACGGGAGCGTTTCACCGGCTGCAATGGCGAGCTGCTGCTTCACGATATCGATACCGGTGATCAGTTCTGTCACCGTATGCTCGACCTGCAGGCGCGTGTTCATCTCCATGAAGTAGTAGTCACCATCGGCATACAGGAACTCGACTGTGCCGGCATTCCAGTAACCGGAGGTCTCTACCACGGCAATGGCCGACTGCGACATCCGCTCACGGAGCTCAGGGGTCATGATGGGGCTCGGGGCCTCCTCTACCAGCTTCTGGTGACGACGCTGGATGGAGCATTCCCGGTCGTACAGGTGCACCGCGTTGCCGTGCTCATCAGCAAGGACCTGGAACTCGATATGGCGGGGTTTGACCAGGTACTTCTCGATGAAGACCGTTGAGTCACCGAATGCCGACTCGGCCATGCGCATCCCGGCACTGATCGCCTCATCGAGGGCCTGCTCGTTCTCGACAATTTGCATGCCGATTCCACCGCCCCCGGCGCTGGCCTTGACGATGACAGGGTACCCGATCTCGTCGGCAATATTCTTTGCCTCGGCGGCACTCTTCACTCCTCCGGGCGTGCCAGGGACGACGGGGACTCCCGCATCCCGCATGCTCTGCTTGCTCTCGATCTTTGACCCCATGGCCCGGATGGTCTTCCACGAGGGGCCGATGAAGGTGATGCCTTCTTCGCTGCACCGTTTCGCAAAGGAGTAGTTCTCAGCCAGGAACCCGTACCCCGGGTGGATCGCCTCGCTTCCCGACTTATGGGCGATGTCGATGATCCGGTCCACATTCAGGTAGCTCTTCGCCGGAGGTGCCTCCCCCACCATAAAAGCTTCATCAGCGTACTTGACATGGAGGGCATCCTTGTCCGCCGTGGAGTAGATGGCAATGGTCTCGATGTTCATCTCCCGGCAGGCCCGCATCACCCGGATGGCGATCTCGCCCCTGTTGGCGATGAGCACCTTCTCGAAATACTTCATTCCACCACCAGGAGCACGTCTCCACTCTGGACCACGTCCCCGGTATTGACGTAGATGTCGGCGACCTTCCCGTCAAAGGGGGAGTGAATGGGGTTCTCCATCTTCATCGCCTCGAGGACGACCAGAAGATCGCCTTTCTTCACTTCGGCACCCCGGCCGACGGCGATCTCGAGCACCATCCCCTGCATGTTCGATTTCACGCCGCCCTGGATGTCTCCGCGGGGGATCTTCTGTGCAGGTACCGCTGCTGCCGCAACCGCACTGCCGCCGACGGAAATGATGCGGACATTGAAGATCTCTCCGTCCACTTCAACCTCCATGCTGTGGGGTATCTCGGCCGGTGCAGCGGCCTGCTTTACCTTCTGGGGGAGCTCCTCGGGCTTGCGCTCGCCTTTGAGGAATGACGGGGCAATTGCCGGGTAGAGGATGTAGGTGATGACATCTTCCTCCTTCCGGATCAGTCCCTCGGCAGTTGCCTGCTCCTTCATCTTCTCATACACCGGCTCAAGCAGGTCGGCCGGCCGGACGGTAATGACCGGTTCGTCACCGATAATAAGGTGGGTTATCTCCGGGCTGATGGGTGCCGGCGGCTTTCCGTACAGGCCCCGGACATAGTCCTTGACCTCGTTGGTAACATTCCGGTACCGTTCTCCCCCGATCAGCACATTCAGGACCGCCTGAGTGCCCACGATCTGGGATGTGGGGGTGACCAGCGGAGGATATCCCAGGTCCGCCCTGACCCGGGGTATCTCGTCATATACCGCGTTCATTTTATCGAGGGCATCCTGTTCCTGGAGCTGGGAGACCAGGTTGGAGATCATGCCTCCCGGGAGCTGGTACACCAGCACATCGCTGTCTACCCGCTCGGAAATGGGACTCAGGATTCCGCCGTACTTTTCCCTGAGTTTCAGACAGACGTCACGGGCCTTCCGGAGATCCAGCAGGTCGATTCCGGTGTCCCTTGAGGTATCCCTGAGCGCGGCGACCACACTCTCCGTAGGAGGCTGGGAAGTGCCAAGAGCAAACGGCGACATGGCCGTATCCAGGATATCGACTCCCGCCTCGGCTGCCGCCTGGTAGCTCATTGGCGCGATTCCGCTGGTGCAGTGGCTGTGGAGATCGACCAGGATATCCATCTCGTCCTTGATACCGGTTATCAGATCCCGGGCTGCTTCCGGCATGATCAGCCCGGCCATGTCCTTGATACAAACGGAGTCACAATCATAGGAGTAGAGTTCCCGTACCATATCGATGAAACCCGGAACGGAATTGACCGGGCTCGTGGTGTAGCAGATGGATCCCTGGAGATGCGCCCCGACTTTCTTGACCATCCGCATCGACTCCTTCATGTTCCGGATATCGTTGAGGGCGTCAAAGACCCGGAAGATGTCCACGCCAACCTTGTGAGCACACTCCACGAATTTATCCACCACATCATCGGGATAGTGGCGGTACCCCACCAGGTTCTGGCCACGAAGAAGCATCTGGATTGGCGTATGGGTGAGCTCCTCCTTGAGCAGCCTGACCCGGTCCCAGGGATCCTCGGCCAGGAACCGGATACTTGAGTCAAACGTCGCCCCGCCCCAGGCCTCGACCGAGAAGAATCCCGCTGCGTCCAAGGTCCGTGCAAGGGGGAGCATGTCCTCTGTCTTCAGGCGGGTAGCAATAAGGGACTGGTGGGCATCCCGAAGCGTGGTATCAGTAATCAGCAGACGTCCGTAACTCATCAGGCTCCTCCGGCGTATTTATTAACAGGGGCTCTGTTCAAACCTTTAAAACCTTTACATCTGAAGTATAAAAATATCACGAAC
>JAAEES010000014.1 GCA_013415575.1 Methanomicrobiales archaeon
GCGAAGTTGTCATCGATCAGGATCATGTCGGCAGCCTCCTTTGCCACCTCGGTCCCCCTGATCCCCATGGCGATGCCGATATCAGCCTTCTTGAGGGCCGGTGCGTCGTTGACACCATCGCCGGTCATGGCCACCACTTCCCCGGAATCCTGGAGGAGGCCGGCAATTCTCATCTTTTGCCGGGACTGGACCCGCGCAAACAGGATATGGCTGTCGGCAAGAGCTTCTGCAAGCTCACTGTCTGACATCGCCGCGATCTCATCGCCGGAGTAGCTCTTCTCCACCGGAAGGCCGATCTTTGCTGCGATCGCCCGGGCGGTGAGGGGATTGTCCCCGGTGCAGATGATCACCCGTATCCCGGCTTTCATGCACTGCTGGATAGCGTCATACACTTCAGGTCGCGGAAGGTCCATCAGGGCAGCCAGTCCGAGGAAGACCAGGTCCCGCTCTTTATCTCCTTGCCGGTAGGCTATGGCCAGCACCCGGTACGCCCCCTCTTCGAACTGCCCGGCCTTCCCGAAGAACCGTTCCCGATCCTCCGGGGTGATCGGCCGGAACTCTCCAGTCTCATCGAGGTATGATTTGCAGAGGGGCAGGATGACCTCCGGGGCACCTTTCGAGAAGAGGAATGCAGCACCATCCTTCTGACAGACGGTGGACATCATCTCCCGATCGCTGGAGAACGGATACTCAGCCGTCCGGGTGAACCCGTCCGGGATAATGCCTGTTTTCTGTGCGGCGGCGACCAGGGCGAGCTCGGTGGGGTCTCCGAAGAGTGTCTGGTTGTGGATTGTTGCCCGGCAGTTCAGGGTTCCTGCCGACAGGAAGAAGGCCAGCCGCTGCGCTGATTCGTCGTTCCCGTTGGCGATGGTGGCCTCACCCGGTGCAAAGTAGCCTTCCCCGGATATGCTGACCAGTTCGCCGCTGGAGAGAAAGATCTCCCGAAGCGTCATCTCATTCCGGGTGATGGTGCCGGTCTTGTCGGTCAGGATGACCGTTGCACTTCCCAGGGTCTGGACCGAGTCGAGGTTCTTGATCAGGGCATTGCGCCTGGCCATGTTCTGGCTGGCGAGGGACAGGGAGAGGGTGATGGTCGGCAGCATGCCCTCGGGGACATTGGCCACGATGAGCGAGAGCGCAAAAATAGCAGCAATCAGCAGGCCTTTTCCGAAGACAAACCCGAGGACAAAGAATACCGCGCCGACAATGAGTGCGGCGATGGTCAGGAGCCGGGTTATCCTGATGATCTCGCGCTGCATCGGGGTGAGGCGCTTCCGTGTCTCCGTGGCGAGGGCGGCAATCTTTCCGAATTCGGTCCCCTTCCCGGTGCCGTACACCACCGCCACCCCGTTCCCCTGTGTCACCGAGGTTCCGGCAAACACGAGGTTTGGACAGCTCAGGGGGTCCTCCTCCCTGACCGGTCCGGCAGTCCTCCGGACAGGGGCAGATTCTCCGGTCAGGGTGGCGGTTGAGACATACAGGGAATTGTCACCGATCAGGACTGCGTCTGCGGCGATCCGGTCCCCTTCTTCGAGGAGCAGAATATCCCCTGGTACCACCTCCCGGGCCTCGACTTTTCCCGGCTCCCCCTCCCGCCGGACTTTCACCAGGGAAGGGATCAGTTTCCGGAGAGCCTCGACCGTCCGGTCTGCCTTGTACTCCTGCCAGAAGGCGAAGGAGGCGTTGACGATGACCGCTCCCAGAATCGCATACGCCAGCAGGGCGAAACCTTCACCAGGGTCATAGTAATCGGCAATGAACGAGAGGGCAGCAGCAACCTCGAGCAGAACGGCAAAGAACTGAGTATACCGGGTCAGGTAGAGCCTGAAGTAGTTCTTTTTCCTCCGGGTCTCAAGCTCGTTCGGACCGTAATCGGCGAGCCGGCGCCGGACTTCACCTCCGTCAAGGCCGTTCTCTCCGGTCTGCAGGGTGGAGAAGATCTCTTCCCGGGAGAGTGCGGATACCTGCATGAATCCTCCTAGATCAGGGCACTCTCCTGTTCCGAGTCGCGGCAGAACAGGCAGGAGGTCCGGGTCTTTGCGATGGTCTCCCGTATCTGGTCGAAATCAGGGGCCGGAGGAAGGCTGAAGATCTCGAGGTCGGCGGCAGGGGCTGCAGATAGGGCTGAGGAGAAAGGCCGCTCCTCAACCAGGATCTCTTTGACCGGGATGCGGGTCTGCTCCACCAGCTCCGCGAGGTTCTCCTGGACCTCTGCCGCCCGGCCGGGGTCTGCCACCGGTGCCAGGATCCTGATTGTGGCCTCCCAGTTGATTGCCAGCTTGTAGGCGGTGAGGATGGCAAGGTCGCAGTTGGGGAGATTGAGACCCTCCGGTCGCGACAGGCACTGGCCGGCGATCCACAGGTTGATCCGCCGCCTTCGGCCGAGACCGGCCGCCGGGTGCGGGGCATAGAGCAGGACGCCCATCAGGTTGTCTGCGGCCTTGCCGATAATGCTCCTGAGATCGCTTTCCCACCGGGGGTCCTCAGGCAACCGGAGAAAAATGATATTCGGGGAGAAGAACGAGTCCTTCAGCGCCTGGATGCTGGAAACCACCCCGTCTGCGTAGGTGTCTGTCTCCACCATCGTCCACTTGGTGTAAATACCGTCCTCCTCAAACTCCCGGGAGAGAGAGGGAAGCCCGGCCTCCAGGTGGGCCCGCTCCTCTCCCATGCTGATCCCGAGGATCCGGACCGATCCGCTGGGATAGGTCACGTCCCGGATAAACTCCGACATCCCCCGCAGTTCGGCCGGTGCCAGGATGGGGATGAGGAGGTGGGGGCGCCAGGCTTTCTCCGGGGTCCGGGGAAGCGCCATGGATTTCTTGGCGGCCCATTCGGCCATAGCCACAAACAGGCTGCTCCGGACATCTCCGTACGGTGTTCCACCGGATAGGTGGCGGGACATCAGTACGTAGTAGAGCACCGCGACAAAGAAGAGGGCAATGAGGCTGAAGACCGGGTTGATGATGAACATGGCGAAGATGCAGCCGACGGTTCCGACCAGGGGTACCGCCCGGGGAATCCTGAACAGCGGCCGGAAGCTGACCAGCTGGAGGTTCTGCTCTATCAGGATGACGATGTTGATCATACCGTAGGTGATCAGGAAGAACATGGTGATGAGCGGGGCGATGATATTGAGGTCCCGGAGCATGAGCGAGGCGAGCACCACACCACCGGTCACCAGGAGGGCATGGCGGGGGATGCCGGACCTGGTGCGGGAGGAAAACCATGAGCTGCGGGGCATGATGGCGTGCTCGCCCATGGCATGCAGGATCCGTGATGCCCCGACCAGGGAATTGAGTGCAGATGAGAAGGTGGCGGCGAGGAGACCGGCGAGGACTACGGAGTTCCAGCGGGATCCGGAGATCATGAAGGTGTAGTCCCCGACCAGCTGCTCCGGGGATGCGGAGGCTGCGAGCCACCAGGCCAGCGCAAGGTAGATAGCCCCGCTCACCACGATGGCCAGCAGGGTCCCCTGGGGAATGGCCCGCCGGGGGTCCTTCAGCTCGCCGGACATGTTGGCCCCGGCCATGATCCCGGTTGCGGCCGGGAAGAAGACGGCAAAGACCATCCAGAAGGAGATATCCGGAGGGACAGCGACAAAATCATACGGTGGCGGCGCCGGAGGAAACACGGCGAAGACGGAGATGAGGGATCCGATGATCACCACCAGGATGAGGTACTGGATCCTGAATGCCACATCGGTGGAAAGAAAGACAATTACGAAGAGGAGGGCGAATACCGCGAGGTCGATTGCGAGGGAGGAGAGGCCGGGGTACAGGAACTGGAGCCCGGCCCGGAACCCGAAGATGTAGAGGGCCACCGAGAGGGCGAGGGCGAGGTAGAGCGGCATACCGATGCTCCCCCCGATCTCCAGCCCCATGGACCGGGATATGATGGAGTATGCCCCGCCCGCCCCGATCCGGATGTTGCTGATGATGGAAGACATGGAGAGGGTGGTGGCGGTGGTGATGGCAAAGGCGATCAGGATGATGGTCCATGCCCCGAGCAGCCCCACGTTGCCGACCACCCATCCCAGGCGGAGATACATGATCACGCCGAGGATGGTGAGCAGGGTGGGGACAAGGACCCCTTTGAACATCCCGAATTTCACTATCTCCTCTCCAGGCTGGTCAGGGGCTTCCGGTGCCATGGAATCGTCTCACCCGTACTCTGATGAAACGGGATAAAAGCATTGTGAATCCCGGCCATCGTATCCGGCGATACGTTCCGGATAGATCCGGAGAGAGAAACGGAGGGGAGGGGCAGGTGCCCCAGGACTCTAGATATTGAGTTTCTGGAGGAAGTAGACCCCGATACAGATGGCGGCGATGGAGAGGGCCATGAACAGCATGTCCATGGTAGTGGAGAGGTTCATGGCCAGCACCCGCTGGAAGAAGCTCACGATCAGCACCATGATGATGACCTTGATGATCTTGTTCTTCAGGTCGTCGAGGTTGGTGATCTCGAGGATGTTGTGAAAGATGCCCCCGGCCCGGGCGATATCGATCTTCGATATGAAGAGTTCGTAAATGCCGAACGAGAAGATCAGGAGCACCATCCCGATCAGGTAGAAGTCGATGGCGCCGATGATCCCGATCAGGATCTCGGTGTGGTCCACCTCGATGGGTGCGAACGATACCGAGTGGGTGAGGGTGTTGATGACCTCAAGCGATCCCGAGACGAAGAGGATGATCGCGGAGAAGGTGCCGAACGCCACCGCCAGAAGCACGATCAGGCGGGAGTTCCAGAGCACTCCTTCGAAGGTGTGCTCAAGAACATGCTGCTCTTCCCGGGTCTTGAATGACATGTCTTCTTTGGACGGATCCATTCTTTACCTGTAGGTTCCGGATGGCCAAATAGTTGTGCGAGACCCGGAAGCCGGTTCACAGCAGTCCGTTCTGCAGCAGGAAGAACTGCGAACACTCCCGGTCGTCCGGCCCCCGGCATCATCTGCATGTGGAGGTTGGCAGTCCGGATCCTGACGGCAGCCTGAAGTGGCCGGTATCCTAGCGCGATGGGTATCTCTGTCCGAAGTGAGATGACAATCCTTACATACCTGTCCCCTCACCACTTCTGTATGCGGATCAGCAGGATGCTATTCTCCGGGAGAGCCGGATATGAAGAGAGCGTGCACGGGAAGGTCCCGGGAATCCTGACCGGTATGGCGGTGGTCTTCCGGTGAGCCTTCCGGCGTTTCTGAAGGGGCGGGATGCGCTCTGGAATGCAGCCATAATCGGGGCAACCTTCTGCGCACTCGGTATAAACCTTATCGGCCTCCTGGTCGGCGTTACCATCGTACTCCCCCACCTCCTCTACGTTCCCGTGGTTATTGCAGCGTACCGCTACCCGAAGCAGGGGCTGATTTTCGCCGCAGGTATCGGGGGCGTCTACGTTCTCATGGTCATCTGGTCCGCGGGAGTAGAGTCCCTGGCAGCAGCGGAGGCATTTATCCGGGCCCTGGTGGTGATGGCCATTGGAGGGCTCATAGCAGTCCTCACCCTCCGTCTGCGTGCCCAGGAGAGTCTCTACCAGGGTCTCTTTGACAATTCGGAAGCAGGGAGTATTCTCATCCGCAATGATGAGGGGACCTGGCGTGTCGAGGATGCGAACTGGAATGCCGCAGACCTGCTGAAGAGAGATCCTGCTGATCTGGAAGGGCAACCGCTGACTTCGTTCTGGGACGACGGAGGTGCGGGAGAAATTCTCTCGCTCTTCTCCCGTGAAGGAAAAGTGTACGCTATGGAGACTTCTCTTACCACTGCCGACGGAGACACGCAGAAGGTCCTCATCTCAATGGCCCGCCTCCCGGAGAACCGGGCTATCCTCACGTTCGTGGATATTACCCGGCGGGTCGCTGCAGAAGAGGCGCTGCAGACCGCACGTGACAAGGTCCAGCTCCTCTCCCGGATCTCAGGTGACCACCTCCACCGCACGGTCACCGAGATGATCGGGACGCTTGACGCGGCCGGGGCTTCACAGACGGCGGAGATGCCGGCAGGCCTGCTGTCCCGAATCCGGACCCTTGCCGGGAACCTGGCCCGGCAGCTCTCCCTGGCAGAGACCTACCAGGATCTCGGGGTCTTACCAGCCCGGTGGATCCCGGTCCAGAGGGTCCTCGAATCTTTGGGAACCTCGGAGAAGGGAGGAAAGGTCTCTCTCCGGTTCTGGGCTGAACGTCTTGAGATTTATGCCGACCCGCTGTTCCGCGATGTCCTCACCCACGTTGTGGAGAATGCGCTACGGCATGGCGCCACTTTGGAGAATCTCATCGTCACCTATCACCAGGTAAACGGGGGCCTCGATCTCATCATTGAGGATGACGGCATCGGCATCCCTGCAGAGAAAAAAGAAGCAATCTTCGAATACGACTCCGGAGGGCACAGCGGTCTTGGCCTCTTTATCTGCCAGCAGATTCTCGCCGTGACAGGGATGACGATTACCGAGAACGGGAGAGAGGGAAGCGGGGCCCGGTTCGTGATCCATGTCCCGGAGGAGAACTACCGCATCGAAGGCTCCGGTGAGGATGCGCCGCCGTTCCCGGTTCCGGCAGGGGGAGCCGGCCGCGGCGTCCGCCACGCCAGCAGTACCCTGGTACGGGAACTCACTTCTGCCGAATTCCCGGTTGCCAATGCTCTCTGGGTCGATTATCATAACACCACCGGAGATCCAGCCACCGACCGAATATTTGCGGCGTTTGCTGGTGACGATGCTGTCTCACTGGCCCGGTGCAGGAGGCACCCGGATGGTCTTGAGGTGGACGGGATCTTCACTCCCGAACGGTACCGGGGCCACGGGTATGCCAATGCCGCGGTCTGGGGGCTCATTGAGGCCTGTGGGCATGATCCCCTGTACATGCACTCGGTCCTGAACCTGACCGGGTTTTACGGGCACTACGGCTTTGTGGCTATCGGCGAGGCGGAACTTCCCACCACCATCAGGGAACGTTTCGCATGGGCCCAGGGTGAGATGGAAGGCGCCAATGTTGCACCCATGATGCGGAACCCCACGGGACTGTGATCCCCAACTCTCCCTGAATTTTTCCCGGTGTCTCTTCGTTTCCCCCCCGTGACGGATATGTGCTGAAAGGGCCCAAGGGATTATATTGGCCTGGACCGATGGATCTGCAGAGCGCGTATGGCTGAACCTGTTGCTTTCACCCGTGTGACGATCGAGAAGCCCGATGGAATGAATGTGATCCTTGGGCAGTCCCACTTCATCAAGACCGTGGAAGACCTGTACGAGGCGGTGGCAGGCGCCGTTCCGGGTGCGAAATTCGGCCTGGCCTTCTGCGAGGCATCGGCCGACCGGCTGGTGCGGGTCGAGGGGACCGATGACGAACTCAAAGACCTTGCAGCGAAGAACGCTCTCGCCATCGGCGCCGGACATTCTTTCATCATCTTCCTCCGCGAGTGCTACCCGATCAATATACTGAATACGGTAAAGAACGTCCAGGAGGTCTGCACCGTCTTCTGCGCCACGGCAAACCCGGTCGATGTGATCATCGCCGAATCTGTCCCTGGCCGTGGGATCATGGGGGTCATCGACGGTTTCTCACCGGTGGGAGTGGAAGGGCCGGAGGATGTAAAACACCGGACCGGCCTGCTGCGGGAGTTCGGGTACAAGCTGGGGTGAAACGGTCCCCTCTTCATCATTCGGGAACCGGGAAAAAATGGTTACTGCTCTATCTGTACCTGCCGGCTCGCCATGTCCATGATCATGCCATCTTTCTCGATGGTGACATTAACGAAGTAGGTGCCGGCATCGAGCCCGGCACAGTGGGAACAGGCGGGGAGCCGGAACTCTTCGGAAAACTGGGTTGTCCCCGGTGAGAGGTTTGCCGCGATCTCGCGGGTGAGCCGGTAGTTGCCGTACCGGTCCTCGATACCCTCGATCTTCAGCAGGGTATTGTCAAGTTTCCCTGAGGAGGTGACATCGATGGAGATCTTCATCACTTCATTCGAGTGGTACAGGTCCTTGTCAGTGGTGACCGACAGGATGTCTGCCCGGGCGGTACCGGAAGAAAGGCATCCGACGGCAGCAACCGCAACCACCACCAGGATGGCAGCAGCAACGATCAGGAGATCCCTTCGCATAAAGAGTGTTTTCAGCTGGATCCATATGAGACCATTGGTTGATGTGTCCTTTCCGGCACCCCTTGACTGTCTGGTGGATGGCAACGGGCTGGCAGAAAAAAATGATTCGGGGAGGTGGTCCTGACCGGAAGGCTGCGAAGGAAGGTGGAAAAGTAACGGAGGGCCGATATGGTGAAGGATGCGGGAAATCAGGTATGAGTCATCTGAACCAGGCATGGCCGGGGTGGCCTTCCATGCCCGGACCAAGGAGGATAGCTCTTTCGCACCCTGCCGGACCATGGGTTCATTCCCAGTACTTCACCGTGGCGGTATAGCTCCGGCCGCATTTCTCGTAGAATTGCTGGTGGTGCTCTTCGGCCTTCCAGAACCGGGCTGCCGGAACGATAACGGTGACGATCTGCGCTCCATGATACCTCCCTGAGGCCTGCAGCCGGTCCCGTGATTCCTCGGCGCTGTGTTTCTGCTCTTCTGATGAATAAAAAATCATGGACCGTTCATATGGCTCTTCAGCGGGCTGTGCGGGATTGTGGATCTCCCAGAACAGGTTGAGCAGCTGGTCATAGGTGACCACCGCAGGATCGAAGGCGATCCGGACCGCACAGGTGTAGCCGGTAGTCCCGGAGCAGACCTGTTCGTAGTCCGGGTCCGGTGATGTTCCCCCGGTGTATCCCACCTCGGTTGCGACAACGCCGTCGAGTCTCCTGAACGCGGCCTCGACGTCCCAAAAGCAGCCGGCAGCGAACGTGGCTATCTCCAGGCCGGGAGTGGGTTCCATGGTGGTGTATCCCATCTTGAATGTGAAGGAGGTTCCGGTTTCAGACCTGACTTCTCCCGGCATTCACCACCCCGGACGTACCCGTAAATACGATCGCCGCCTATACAGGGAGGTATGCACGCCAGGGTCCCGCCTGATGAACTTGAAGAACGAATGCGCCGGTTCATCACCCGGATGGATGCCGATAACAGCAGATGGGAGTGCGCTGCCCTGTTCGGGAGAATTAATCTCTATTATTTCACCGGGACGATGCAGGACGGGATGCTGCTCATTCCCCGTGATGGTGATGCCGTTCTCTGGGTACGCAGGAGCTATGAACGGGCGCTCGATGAATCATCATTTCCCCGGATCGAACCGATGAACAGCTACCGGGATGCCGCACAGGGTACACGAAACCTCCCGGACACCGTCTACCTCGAAACGGAACTGGTTCCCCTTGCGCTGTTCAGGAGACTACAGAAACATTTTCCGTTTTCCCGGTTCAGGCCCCTCGATCTGCAGGTATCAAAGGTCCGGGCCGTGAAAAGCGCCTATGAATTGTCACGCATGGAACAGGCCGGGAGAATCCATGAGCGGGTGCTCGAGGAATGTGTCCCCCTGATCCTCACCGAGGGAATGAGCGAGGCTGAGTTCGGGAGTTCGGTCTATTCGGTCATGGTCCGGGAAGGGCATCAGGGGATCGTCCGCTTCGGCGGGATGGGGATCGAGATCGAGGTGGGGCAGCTCGGGTTTGGCGAGAGCTCGCTCTATCCGACCAGTTTCGACGGGCCTGGCGGGTGTTACGGCCTTGGTCCGGCAGCACCAGTTCTCGGGAGCCGGGAGCGGAAGCTCGCGAACGGCGACCTGGTATTCATCGACAATGCCTGCGGTGTCGAAGGCTACCAGACCGACAAGACCATGACCTACATGTTTGGGAGCCCGGTCCCGGACAACGCCATCGCGATCCACCACCAGTGTGTTGACCTTCAGAACGAGATGGCCGCTCTCCTGAAACCGGGAACGGTGCCGTCGGAGATCTATTTCGGCATCATGGAACGTCTCAGTCCCGGACTGCAGGAGAATTTCATGGGGTACGGTGCCCGTAAGGCACAGTTCCTCGGCCACGGGGTCGGACTGCTGGTTGATGAAATACCGGTGATTGCCCGGGGCTTTGATGAGCCGCTGCAGGAGGGAATGACCATCGCCCTCGAACCAAAATACGGCGTCAGGGGTGTCGGCATGGTGGGAATCGAGAACACGTTCGTGGTCACCCCGGGGGGCGGCAGGAGCATCACCGGAACGAGTCCCGGGTTGATCCCGGTCTGGTGACGAGGAAGGAAGAGGTCCTGAGGATATGGGAATACCCGCATCCAGAATGGTACGGATTCCCGTGGTGCCATTCCGCTGCCGGCCGATCACTCTTTCCCGGGCCGAATAAAAAAATTGAAAGTTCATTGCGTTCAAAAGAACTACCAGCGGAGGTTAGGTTGGAGTTCAGGAACAGGGTGCTCATCATCGGTTATGGTTCTGTCTCGAAATGCACCCTCCCCATCCTGCTGAAGCATATCTCCATTCCGTTCGGCAACATCACTATTATCGATATCGAGGACAAAGCGCATGAGCTTGCGGCCTGGACAGCGCGGGGGATCAGGTTCTTCCAGCGCAGGGTCACGCCGGAAAACCTCGACCGGGTGCTCTCTGATTACGTCGGGCCGGGAGGCCTGCTGATCGATCTCTCCTGGAATATCGACTGCTGCGAGATCCTCCGGTGGTGCCACGAGCATGATGTCCTGTACGTGAACACGTCCGTTGAGATCTGGGATCCGGAAGCCGGGCTGTTTACCGCGAGTCCGTATGAGAAATCACTCTACTACCGGCAGATAAAGCTCCGGGAGCTCTCCCTGGACTGGAATGATGCTCCCAGCTGTGTCGTCGATCATGGGGCAAACCCCGGGCTCATCTCGCATTTCGCCAGGCAGGGTCTGGTGGACATCGCGAACCGGATGATCGCCGACGGGATTGCACCGGACCCGGACCTCCTGGACCAGCTGATCCGGGACCGGGACATTGCACGGCTGGCCATGGAGACCGGGGTGAAGGTCATCCACTGCTCCGAACGTGATACGCAGATTTCCCGGGTGCCGAAGCAGCTGGACGAGTTTGTCGGGACCTGGAGCATCGTCGGTTTACGGGAGGAAGGGATCGCCCCGGCAGAGCTCGGCTGGGGGACTCATGAGAAGGAGCTGCCCGCACTGGCACAGGTCCCCGCTGTCGGACCGAAGAACGAGATCGTGCTTCCCCGGATGGGCATCAACACCTGGGTCCATTCCTGGATTCCCCACCAGGAGATCGTGGGCATGGTCATCCGGCACGGCGAATCGTTCGGAATATCTGACCGGTGGACGGTGTGGAAGGACGGAAAAGCAATCTTTCGGCCGACAGTCCACTATGCCTACATGCCCTGTGATGCGACCTGTGCATCGCTGCACGAACTGCGGGGCAGGAATTATGATTTGCAGCCCAGGCTGCGGATCATGAACGATTCAGAGATCGTATCGGGGGCCGACATCATCGGGGCGCTGCTGATGGGACACCCGTACAACGCATGGTGGACCGGCAGCATTCTTACGATAGAACAGGCGAGGCATCTTGCCCCCGGACAGAACGCAACCACGATCCAGGTCGCTATCGGAGTGGTGAGCGCCGTTATCTGGATGATTCAACACCCGAGGCAGGGTCTCTGTCTTCCCGATGACATCCCCCACGAGTTTGTCCTGGACATCGCAAAGCCCTACCTGGGGGAATTCTATTCCGCTCCGGCTGACTGGACGCCCCTGAAAAACCGGGAGGTGTACTTCAGGGAGAATCCCGAAAACGAGTACGACCAGGAAGATCCCTGGCAATTCAAAAATTTCTTATTTGTGCAGTGAGTCACTGAGATAAGACATAGGGTGGAGGGCAAATGACCGCGGAGCCACAGAAGAGCGGGACTGAGAATGAGGTCCATCATATCAGCAAGGCCAAGAAGAAACTGCTGCAGAACCTTGCAAAGGAGCATGGGACTCCCATCTTCGTGATCGACCATGAAAAAATTCGGCAGAACTACCGCGAATTCAAGAAGCTCCTGCCTCACGTCCAGGTCTACTATGCAGTCAAGGCGAATTCGAATCCTGGTATCGTGAAGACGCTCTTTGATATCGGCTGCAGTTTCGATGTCGCATCCATGCCGGAATTCATGATCGTCTATGAGAATATCAGGGATATGCCTGATCAGGAACGGCAGGACTGGATTTGGGACAAGATCATTTACGCAAACACCATCAAGCCCATTGAAACCCTCCAGGCCCTCGACCAGTACAAGCCCCTGGTCACCTTTGATAACATCGAGGAATTGAAAAAGATCAAACAGCATGCCCCGCATGCCGGCCTGGTGTTGCGGCTGCGGGTCCCCAATACCGGCTCCATGGTGGAGCTCTC
>JAAEES010000154.1 GCA_013415575.1 Methanomicrobiales archaeon
GGCCCCGACTTTGACACGATGAAGGAGTGGGTGCAGGGGACAAAACCAGGAATTCCGGCAAAGACCCTCCTGGTCATGAAGGTGACCGAGATCTTCCAGTGCACACCCGGTGCGGACGCGGGGAAGAAGATCCTCTGATTATTTCACTATATTTTCCGGTATGGCATTGCCGCCGAAGTGAACCATTCCTGATTCCACATAGACCGGTTGAAACAGTTTTCGTTCCCTATCCACTTCTTCATCACCTTGCCGGGCTGCGGGGGTAATATCAATCCGCATCCGGTCAGGTATCCACCTCTCCGTGATCCGGGTGGATGCTCCCCCGGGAATACGAGGCCCAGATACCAACGAGCCCCAGGAGGAGGAAGAGCGAGAAGGTTACCGTGACGCTCAGCTGCAGCTCCGGGTATACCGGGGGCGAGATCGGCCGGGAACCGAGGATGATGGAAAAGACCATCATCGCGATCGCCATGCTGACCATCTGCCCGACCGCCCTCATCGTAGAGACCATGGCCGAGGCAACGCCGAGGTGGTGAACCGCCACCGCGCTCATGATGGCATTGGTGTTCGGGGATGAGAAGAGACCGTATCCAAGACCAAGAATCATCAGCCCGGCGATGATGAACACCACCGGGGTTGCCTGAGAAACCAGGATCATCAGCCCGAGCCCCGCGGTGGTGCAGGCCATCCCGGCAGTTGCGATGATCCGTGGTTCGATGCTGTCCGAGAGATGGCCGGCAAGGGGTGAGACCACCATCTGGACAACCGGCATGGTGACCAGGATAACCCCGGCCGTCTGGGGGTCGAGACCCCGGTTGTACTGCAGGTAGAGACTCATCAGGAATCCGACGGCAAAAACCACCGAATAGTTGATCATCGCGGCTATATTTGAAAAAATAAACGTCGGGTTGTTCCTGAAGAGCGAGAGGTCAAGCATCGGGGACGGCCGCCGCCGCTCCCACCGGACAAAGCCGTACAGGAAAACTGCGCCTGCGACCATCCAGAGGATCCCCCCGGGTGTCGGCAGAAGGGTGAGACCGTACAACGCACCGACCAGCATCAGGCAGTACAGGACCGCTCCGACAAGGTCAAACCCATGGCTCCCGGGTTCCGCCCACTCACCCGGGATGGATACCAGGGTGGCGATGAGCACCAGGATGCCGATCGGCACGTTCACCAGGAAAATACCCGGCCACCCGAAGTGCTGGGTGATAATGCCGCCGAGAAAGGGACCGAGCGACAGACCGGCGTAGACCGTGGCCGTGATGATACCGATGGCCCGCCCACGCTCTCCGGGAGGGAAAACGGCGGTCACGATGGCAATGGATGTCGCGAAAACGAGGGATCCCCCCAACCCCTGGACGATCCGGGCAGCGATGATGGCGTACCCGGCCCATGACAGGGCGGCCAGGAGGGATCCGGCAGTGAACAGGATGTTTCCAAGGATAAAGAGGCGTTTCCGGCCGTACATATCGGCAAGTTTCCCGAAGGGGATGATGCACACCGCTGCCGTGAGCAGGTAGGCCGAGGTGACCCAGCCCATGCTCACGGCGTCAAGATTGAAGTCTGCCCCGATGGCCGGAAGAGCAACTGCAATCGAGGATACCGTGTAGGGGACGAGGAACGAGGCGAGGGAGGTAACAATGAGGAGAATTCTTTTCTCAACCGGATGGGCCACGAAATGAGAGGTTGGACGGGGAGGAAGATGAGGGTATTCCTTTCCAGGCCAGATTTTTACGGTTCGAAACCGATGCATGATCCTTTCAGGAGATGCCCGATAAAATTATGAAAGAGGTGGTGTTTCCCTGATGTTATTCTGTGCCTTCCTCTCGGAGTGGACCCGTGTACGTATCTCCCGTGCGATGTCAGAAAACATTTCTCAATCTACAACCCACGTCTTCACGGGAAAGCAGGGGGGGAACAGAACTCCATGAAGCCCACGTCAAGAGGAAAAACGCGGACACTCTTCATTCTCATCGTTATTATCGTCGTTGTCGCAGCCGTGGTCTCCTTCCTCTGGGACCAGAGCTGCAGGGCAAGCGAGCGGCATGATTACTCCTACGAGATCGAAATATCATACAATACCACACTTGAAAACGTGACCCTGCTCGTTCCGGTGCCGGAACTGGACGGGACACCGGCCTTCGCCGACATCCTCGTGAACGGGACCGGGTACGGGGTGCCGGAGGACTGGAACCTCTCGATCGAAGACGTGAATGGCACTCCCATGCTCGCCATCCAGGCCGCACGAATGGTTCCCGTTTTCCATGCGTATCCGGTACCGGTCGAACCGGGGGCAAGCCCGCTTCCTGCCACCCCGCAGACTGCAACCGAGTACTCGGCCGGGACGCCGGTGCTGATGCCGATTCATCTCGCCGTGATGATCCCTGCGAACCAGACCATCGATACCCGCAATCCTCTCGGCCATGAACCCGTGTTGGACACAAATGGACAGTTCATCCCGGCTGACAGGACGACCGCTGCATCCCGGGGAGATGCATTCCTCCACCAGGTCCCGGTATATATCCGGTATACTTCCGACCGCCCGGCAGACATCTGGATCCGTGTCAGCATTGAGGGGGTAAACTCGATCTGGAGGGGTGGCTGGCTCAGCAATGTCTATACGGACCGGGTATTCTTTAAGCTGAACAACGGGGTCCAGGGGTGGGTTGCAGGAGAAGGTACACTCACCACCGGGAATGGGGTGTACTATTGATGCAGAATCGGGCAAAGGTTGACAGACGGGATAGGGAGAATGCGGGAGGTGTAAAAAAAATCAGGGGGAACCGGCCCACTATTTTGGCACGAGCGGGTGAGGGCCTATTCCCAAAGAATCACCCTCTTTTACGCCTTCCCGGAACCCCTGATCAACCCGTACTCGATCTCGTAGTACCCGGACGGGACCGATACGATATACGAGGTTTTCTGCTGTGCTTCTGCATCGGCGACCTGCTGCAGGAGCGATGCCTGCTCGTCGGGTGAATGACCGGCGCAGAGCCACTGCTTTGTGGCATCGTCCATGGTCCATGACCGGGACGGGACCGATGCCGGCGGGGTGGTCACGCCGGAGTCTCTGGGATCGAAGAACGCGACGACTTCCTGCTTCCGGCGATGCTGCCAGAAGGCGATCACTGCCATCAGAAGGGCGATCGCCATCTCGATGACCTGGGTGAGTGCTGCTTCCATGATTGGTACCTCCGGGGAACGGCCGGGTCGGGGCAAAGGGAGCGGTGATCGGGAAATCACCGCACCCGCCGCTCCCTGTCGGCGTGCATCCCGGCGACCATGCGGAAGATGGCGGCAAACGCCAGCACGGTCCCGGTCACCACGCCGAAGAGGAACATGAGCCCTTCATCCACGGCCAATCCCTCCCTGTGAATGGGTGTTCAA
>JAAEES010000155.1 GCA_013415575.1 Methanomicrobiales archaeon
AGAACCAGGATCGCACGGATCCCGGATCACTCCTGCCGGATGATTGAGGCCGCATAGTTCTCACTCCTGATCTCGACAGACGAATTCATAGCCCTTTGTGCTGGCAGGAGTCCAATCCCTGTCAGGCACGTTTCACGGGATATCATGGCATTCCCGCCACGTCACCTTCACCGCATCCCGTTTCAGGATCCGATGAAAGCGGTACTGAAGGTACACTCCATTCATTTTCCATGTTCATCTTTTCTGAGAGGGAGGCACCTGATCAGGTTCCATCGGCCGCCCACAGGTGGGGCATCGTACCTGCCCGGGAGTGCTGCCGCCTGGCATGGAACGGACACCTGGAGCCGCCAGGTTACAACGGAGAGAAAGGAATAAGAAGAAGACGTCATGTAAAAGAATCCTTGCGAGAGATGAAAAGGATGCAGGACCGGGAGAAGATCTTCTGTCAGATCTGCGGTGAACGAAAGACTCCCGGGGAGCTTGTCCCGGCAGATTCTGTGCGCAGTTCGGTTATTGACCTCATCAGGAAGGACCATCCGGAATGGTCGGATCAGGGGTATATCTGTATCCCCGATCTCAACCATTACCGGGCAAAATATGTTGAGGAACTCCTGGAGAAGGAGAAGGGTGAGGTAAGCACCCTCGAAGAGAAGGTCATTTCCGCCATGGAAGACCGGTCAGTTCTCTCGGAAGATACCACCGCGGCCTTCGACCGGCAGCTCACCATCGGGGAGCGGGTGGCCGACCAGTTTGCCGATTTTGCCGGAAGCTGGACCTTCATCATCCTCTTTTTCATCGTGCTGGTTGTCTGGATCGCCATCAATTCAATCATTCTGCTGTCCAGGCCGTTTGATCCCTACCCCTTCATCCTGCTGAACCTGGTACTGTCCTGTATTGCGGCAATCCAGGCTCCGGTCATCATCATGAGCCAGAATCGCCAGGAAGCACGGGACCGGCTGCAGGCCCAGCACGATTACCAGGTGAACCTGAAGGCAGAACTGGAAATCCAGAACCTCCATGAAAAGATCGATCACCTCCTGATCAACCAGGGACAGCGGCTGCTGGAGATCCAGAACATCCAGGTCGAGCTGATGGAGGAGCTGGCCCGCCGGAAATCATGACCGTATCTGCATCCGGGATTGTCTGATGCGCCGATCTCTTCAGACTGAACAGACCTCGTATCGTCACGGTTTAAATCCGAATCTTAATGTCACCCCGTAGCTCTCTCCCTGTGAGAGCACGGTCATGTTTGAGAAGCTCGATCTCTCCAAAACGATTGACGACAAGACCTTTGAGAAGAAGATGGCCCCCCTCTACCTGAGGCTCGGCGTCCTCCAGCGGGCGCTGTGGGACCAGCGGGTTCCGATCCTCATCATTGTCGAGGGCTGGAATGCATCGGGCATCACCATGGTCATCGACGAGCTGATCCGGTTCCTCGACCCCCGCGGGTTCTCCATCCACTCGATCGGGTCGCCGAACGACGAAGAGCGGGCCCGGCCCCTGCTGTGGCGGTTCTGGATACGGACGCCGGCACGGGGACGGATGGCCATCTTCGCCCGGAGCTGGTACTCCCGGTCCCTTGCCGAACAGGCCTCCGGGATCGACTGGAAATCAAGGATCCGGCACTCAATCGAGGACATCACCACTTTCGAGCGGCAGCTCACCGATGACGGTGCGGTTATCCTCAAGTTCTTCCTCCACATCAGCAAAGAGGAACAGAAACGGCGGCTCGAAGAGCGGGAGAAGGATGCACTCACCTCCTGGATGATCACCCAGGGAGACTGGGACTTCCACCGTCACTACGACGACTACCTCCCCATCATCGGGTAGTATATCCGGGGGACAGACCGGCCTTACGCCCCGTGGACGGTGGTAGGGGCGACCGATAAAAACCATACCCGGCTTCGGGTGTACACGACGGTTATCAAACGGCTGGAGAAAAAGCTCCACCAGCTCGGGGCACACAGGAAATCCGAAGATAACGACGATATCCGGAAACCCTCGCGGGTCCGCATAGAGCGGCAATCCGGCGCTCCTGTGACCTGCCCAAAACCAGAATACGAGAAGATCCTCCTTAGCTGCCAGGACCGGGTCCGCGATATCCAGTACCGGCTGTTCAAACGCCGGATCGCGCTCATCATCGTCTATGAGGGGTGGGACGCGGCCGGGAAAGGAGGCAACATCATGCGCCTCGTCCGGCACATGAACCCCCGCGGCTATGACGTCGTCCCGGTAGGCCGCCCGGACCAGACCGAGGGCGACCACCACTACCTCTGGCGATTCTGCCGGCGGTTCCCCCCGGGCGGGCACATCACCATCTTTGACCGGAGCTGGTATGGCCGGGTGCTGGTCGAGCGGGTGGAGGGGTTCTGCACGAAAAACGAATGGAAACGGGCATATCACGAGATCAACGAGATGGAGCAGAGCTTCATCGAGAGCGGGGGAGGGCTGGTCAAGTTCTGGCTGGAGATGAGCAGGGACGAGCAGCACCGGCGGTTCATGGCCCGGCAGAACGATCCCCTCAAGGAGTGGAAGATGACAGACGAAGACTGGCGGAACCGCGGGAAGTGGAGAGAGTACGATGATGCGGTGGACGAGATGCTTGCCCGGACCAGCACGAAACATGCCCCGTGGACGGTGATCGAATCGGATGACAAGTACTACGCACGGCTGAAAGCGCTCCGCACGGTCATCGATTACGGCGAAGGGCTGCTCCGGTAGGGCCGGGTCACGACCCACAGGAAACAGACCCGTGCCTGGCGGGGTTCTATAATAGGAACCAGCGGTTCAATCCTCCAACCATCGCAATCCTGACCTTTTATAGCCTCTTTTTGGAACAAGGAGAGTGTTATGAGGGATGGTAAACAGCCTCCCCTCATACGAAAAATGGACAAAACGGTGTGCCCACGGGTAAACCGAAATACAAGTCCACAGGAGGATAAACAATGAAAAGATACGCACTAATTTTTATGGTGCTGGCCGCACTCGTCACCGGTTTCTCTGCTGCCGATGTGGTAAAGGATTTCCGGTACACCGCCGTGAATTTCTCTCCCGTTGACACCGGTCTGGATCCGTATGATACCGCTGACGACGTGCTCCTGCCCGCAGTGCTGGGAGACCTCCTCCCTGACGCTGATGGCGATGGGATTTTTGAAGTGATGTATGCCCTGCAGGGAAAGACCGGCCAGGTGGCGAGCACCAACCCAGGACAACTCTACGGGGTGATCACGATCAACGGTACAGGCACTACCACGGAATTTACTGTCAATGACACGTTTGGTGACCAGTTCGATATCAACCCCGGAAAGATCTGCGGCGGTGTTGACGTCATCAGGGTAGATGCGGGTGGATATGCCGAGATCCTCACCAGTACAGAACAGGTC
>JAAEES010000156.1 GCA_013415575.1 Methanomicrobiales archaeon
CCAGGGCTTTCGCGGAAATCATGGGGAAGTGAGGGTACACAGGGGAATGTTGCCCGGAGCAGAGAAAAAGTGTTCCTGCAGTCGTTACATTCTCATAAAGGTCCCGAGCCTGAGCCCCGACGAACGCGGTGCTGAGTTCCTGCTTACTATTCACCACGATCAGCCCATACCATAACCACCGGTTCACCTCCGGGAAACCCGGAGCCGCACAAGGGTGCAAATGAAGCATTCCAGAGATCAGGAGATGCCGGTCAGCGGACCGTGGATGGCTTCATAAGCCCGGACAGCCCGGGGGGCGCCGACGAGGAGACGCCGGATGGTATGGTGGACCACGGCACACTGTTCAGGATCGAGGTGATCCCTGACCATGACGAGCAGCCCGATGAGCGGCACGTGGTACTCCTCCTCCATCAGGTCGACTGCCCCAAAGGCCCGGAGCAGTGAGACGACCGAGTTCTGATTGACCGGAGCCAGTTTGCAGAGGATTTCTCCGAAAAGATCCCTTCCCTCGACGGTCTGGAGTGAGATTTTCCGGTTGGCGGCAAACGAGCCATAGAGTGCCCGGTGATCATTCACCTGGTTTATCCTGAACGCCGGGGACTTCCCTGCCCGGCGGATCAGCGCCACCGCGTCGGGGGCCGAGCATCCCCCGACCGCCGCGAGATACGCCTCCCAGGAGACCGGGTGGCCGGCTGCCTCCTTCCCGGCCGATTCCATGACCGCCAGCCGATCCGGGGCTGCGCTGTGCAGGTAGAGAGAGAAGGCACGCAGGCGCTCGGTGGCAACATGTCCTGTTGTGAGCTGCGAGCGTATCATGCCCTGGATTTCCGGTGTATCAAGGGTTGAGAGGAGCGCAAGACAGACATTTTTCAGCTGCCGATCCTTGATTGCCGGGACCTGGATTTCAATATGTGCGGTGAGCGGGACTCCCCGGTTGTGCCGGTCATACATATCCCGGAGCTCAGTCTCGTACCGGGAGGCCACGGCAGACTCGATTCTTCTCCGTGCCTCGTACAGTGCCTGGTAGCGGTGGGCGTACTCCGGCGAGTCAACCGTGTCAAACAGCGTCAGAAGCAGTCCGCCCAGTTCACGGGAATTATCTTCATCGCGGAGGATACGAACGTACAGGTCGAGGTATTCATCCGATGGCTCCTGCCCGGGATGATCGATGAGGCGGATGATCTCGTACTCGGCAAGCCGGTAGAGGGCGATGAACCGGTTCACCGTGTCCCGGTCATGCACTGCCTGGAGCCTGAGTGCCACCGGATCCACCTCCGCTCTCACTTTGCCATAGAACGAGTAGTGCCGGTTCAGAGAGAGGAATGCCGGCGGTTCCACATCGTCAAACGTGATCTCCGCTTCCGACCCGTCCAGACGGAACAGGGTCTCTGCGAGATCGTTTCCCTGCTCATCGGACAGGGCCGCACGGAAGGGAAGAGGCCACGGCACACCGTTCTCCGGAACGGCCTGGCTGACCGTCATCATGTACCTGCGGTGTTCCCGGTCATACTCCCCTGCTACGGTTACGACGGGAAAGCCGGTCTGTTTAAGCCATACCCGGGCCATCCCTGAGAATTCCTGCCCCGATACTTCCTCCATGGCCGCGATCCACTGCTGCCACGTGGCGTTCCCGTGCCGGTACCGGGTATGGTAGCGATCCAGTCCCCGGCAAAACTGCTCTCTTCCCATCAGGGTCTCGATCATCCGGACGAACTCCGCTGCCTTCACGTAGGTGATACCCGTGATCAGGTCATTCGGGTCGTTGAACCCGTCAGGTTCGATGGGCAGGGATGCCGATCCCGCATCAAGGGCAAAGGTCCCGGTAGAGGGAGCCAGGAGACCAAGCACGGTCTGGAGGCGCGAGTAGTCCTCTCCGAACAACCAGCTATGGCATTTGTTCTCCATGAATGCCGTCACCGCCTCGTTGAGCCAGAGTTCGAAGGGGGTTTTCCCGGTCACTTCGGAGCCGTTCAGGTTGTGGTAGAACTCATGCACCTTGACCCGGATCATGTACTCGAAGGCCGGATCGGTCATCTGGGGATAGGGCATGATCCGGTTCATGGTAATCGTGGTATTCCCGACGTTTTCCATGCCCCCGAAATCAGAGTTCTGCATCCCGATCTCCCGGTACACGGTGCCGGTATAGCGGTACCCGGGGGTGATTTCTGCTGCCAGTTCCCGGAGCTGGGTGCGGATCGCCTCGCATTTTTCAGGGTCGTCGTTATCGGCCTTCAGCCGGTCCCGTTCCCTGATAAGGGCAATCATCTTCTCTTTCTCATCGGTCTGCCCGTAGCTCCCCGGGCCGGTGAACAGGTACACCCAGAGGATCGCATCTGCGAGCACCTGCAGGGCATACTCCGCGACGGCCTGGTCCGAACCCGGCGGGACCAGCAGCTCGAGCCCGAACCGGTGGCCGTCCGGGTACTCGAGATCCCGGGTGAAGATGTCATAGGTGCCGACACAGAGGAAGAAGAGGTAGGGGGCCATCGGGGTCACGGTATTGTCGTAGGTGATGCTCACTCGTCCCGGGCCTGCAGGGTGGCGGGGAATGGCGATATCCCCGTTGGAGAGCAGGCTGGTATACCGTTCATCCGCGATGATGGTGGTGGTGTAGGTGCACTTTGCCGTCATATCGTCGATACAGGGAACGATCCGCTGGAACCCCCACTGCTGGCACTGGGAGATCTGGGTCGGCGGGGCCCCTTCAGGGGTCCGGTCATAGTAGAGCCCTTCGAGGATGTGATCGCTCGGCCGGCAGACCGTTTCGGTCCTGATGGTGAACCGGCTCTGCGGGGCGAGCTCCCGGTCGAAGGTGAGGCTGAGGAGGTTTTTGTCCTTGTGGTAATCTGTGGTGACCGCTGCAGCATCACAGGAGACCGAAAGGATCTCCAGATCGTTGGCGTTCAGCGCCAGGTCCCGGATGGGTGTGTCGAGGACCTGTGCAGTAAGCAGGGCCGTTGTCCGGGTATACTGGTCATGGACGTCAGAGACCAGATCCATGTGGATGACCTTCACCGTCAGTTCACCAAAATCTCCGGGATAGTACCTGAAAAGGCGTGATTGCTCCTGCTCCTCTGAAACCATGATCCATCACCAAGACCCGTGCGTTTTCGTGGATCCCGTCAGGGAACCCGCGTTGCAGCAGATCTTATGCAAGAGTGGACACGGGCACAGATAAGCGATGCTGTCCGAGGCTGGTACCGGCTTGCCCCTTGCCACCCATAAGACTGATATGGTGTCGTGCCAATGGCTCACGTGCGGAGTTGAAGAAACATGGTCACGAAACTGCCTCTCGAACAGTACCGGAACCGGTTTGACGCCTCGCTCCTTGATTGCGGAAGCACCAGGGAGTTAAAACCGCTGGAAGAGA
>JAAEES010000015.1 GCA_013415575.1 Methanomicrobiales archaeon
AACAGTCCGAAGACTAGACAAGTATATATAACATTATGTCAGGTATATTTAACTTAACAAGGGGTCCGTCATGAATGCCCGCTTTTCATCGATCATCATCACAATCTTCCTTGCCTCTTTCTTTATTTTCCCGGCCGTTTCAGTTTCAATTACTTCCACAGGTCTGGTGAACGGTGACAATAAACAGTCCATATCCCCGTTCAACCAGGATTTTATTACATATCTTGAAGAACTGAAAAACAGTAAAATTGACCTCAACCACGCCACAAGCAGTTCTCTTGGCTATATTCCCCCAACAGTTGATCTCTCGTATCTGCAAGGACAGCAGCTTGATGAACAAGAAAAAGGTGCTTTTTCCAGCAACGAACGATTGATACTGCTGGATACGCTGAGTTCTCCCTATTACTCAACCGTTTATTCTTCGGCATCATCTCAGGCATCCAGTTTTGATCTCAGGAAGGAAGGAAGGGTAACACCTGCCAAGGATCAGGGAACCTGTGGTTGTTGCTGGGCATTCTCAACCCTAGCATCACTCGAGTCCACCTTCCTTCCCGGTGTAGCCACGGATCTTTCAGAAAACAATATGAAAAATACCCATGGGTTCGACTTATCCCCCTGCCAGGGAGGAAATGCCTTCATGTCCACCGCATACCTTTCACGGTGGAGTGGTCCAATCACCGAATCCAGTGACCAGTATTCGGGAACTGTGGCGAGTGGATCAGCCATAATCCCGAACCCTGCCGCCGTGAGCCACATTCAGGATGTGCTCTTTGTACCAGGAAGGATCAGTTCGACTGATAATCAGAATATTAAAAAAATGCTGACCGAATATGGTGCAGTCTATTCTTCTGTTTGTTGGGAGGATTCCAGTTACCGCTCCTCAACGGCAGCATATTACTATTCCGGAAGTTCACCTGCAAATCATGCTATAACCATTGTAGGATGGGATGATGCCTACGATAAAAACAAATTTGCCTCAAATCCTCCCGGAAATGGTGCATTTATCGTGAAGAACAGTTGGGGAACCAGATGGGGTGAACAGGGCTTCTTCTATGTCTCATACTATGACAAGCAGATTGGACGGGATAATGCCGTCTTCATTGGCGAACCAACGTCAAATTATTATCATATCTACCAGTATGACCCGCTCGGATGGGTAGCTTCGTACGGGGAGACGGGGGATTCGGCATACTTTGCTAATATATTTACTGCCCAGTCTGAGGAAGACATTTCCGCTGTAGCATTTTATACCCCTTCCCTGAATACACAGTATAAAATCTCGCTCTATAAGGGAGTGGGGACTACCCCGGTTTCTGGTTCAGCCTTATCAACCCAGTCCGGCACTATAAGTATACCCGGGTATCATACGATACCTCTCTCCCAGCCGGTCCGGGTTAAACAGGGAGAAAAATTCTCGGTTGTCGTGAAACTCACCACGCCGGGGAATAATTATCCGGTTGCGATTGAATATCGGTATTCCGGGTTCTCTTCCCGCGCACGTGCCCTGGCTGGAGAGAGTTATGTGAGTGGTAACGGGATAGTCTGGACGGATTTAACGACCATTTATGACAATTCAAATGTCTGTTTAAAGGCTTTCAGTTCCCTTCCCGGCCAGACGACACAAACACAGGGTGCAACCACAACCCCGACACCAACCCCGACCCCTACTTCTTCAGGTGGAGACAGCACCCCCCCTTCGATTACGATATCATCGCCAGGGGCTTATGCGACGGTATCTCCCGGGCAGAATGTCGTCATCGCCTGGTCAGTATCTGATAATAAGGCTGTATCATATGTCACTCTTCAGTACTCTTCCACTGGAGGAACCACCTGGAATACAATCGCGGATAACCAGCTAAAATCGGGTTCATATACGTGGGCCATCCCAACAAACACCGGGACTACTCTCATCCTCAAGATCACAGCCCACGATACTTCAGGAAATATTGGTACCCAGACCCGGGTCCTTTTTATCAAAAATACACCTGCGATTTCAACAATGACACCTGCTCCAACTCCGACACCAACCCCGACGCCTACACCATCAGATGGAGACAGTATTCCCCCTTCGATTACGATATCATCGCCGGGGGCTTATGCGACGGTATCTCCGGGGCAGAACGTAGTCATCACCTGGTCAGCATCTGATGATAAGGCCGTATCATCCGTCACTCTTCAGTACTCTTCCAATGGGGGGAGCACCTGGAATTCAATCGCGGATAACCAGTTAAAATCGGGTTCATATACGTGGGCCATCCCAACAAACACCGGGACTACTCTCATCCTCAAGATCACGGCCCACGATACTTCAGGAAATACTGGTTCCCAGACCCGGGTCCTTTTTATAAAAAATACACCTGCGATTTCAACAATAACACCTGCTCCAACCCCGACACCAACCCCGATGCCCACTTCTTCAGGAGGAGACAGTATTCCCCCTTCGATTACGATATCATCGCCGGGGGCTTATGCGACGGTATCTCCGGGGCAGAACGTCGTCATCACCTGGTCAGCGTCTGATAATAA
The DNA here is from genome assembly GCA_013415575.1 of Methanomicrobiales archaeon. Taxonomy (GTDB): domain Archaea; phylum Halobacteriota; class Methanomicrobia; order Methanomicrobiales; family Methanospirillaceae; genus UBA9949. The sequence goes on from JAAEES010000015.1 coordinate 2,527, forward strand.
GGCCGTATCTTCCGTCACTCTTCAGTACTCTTCCAATGGAGGGAGCACCTGGAATACAATCGCGGATAACCAGCTAAAATCGGGTTCATATACGTGGGCCATCCCAATGAACGCCGGGACCAGCATTAGCATAAAAATAACAGCCCGGGACACTTCAGGAAATGTTGGCTCGCAGACCAGGGTTCTCTTTGTGAAAACAACGGTATTTCAAAGCCCTGTGGCAACCCGGGACCTCGCTGGTTCACCGCTCTCGTTCTCGGCTCAGAAAGAGGCTCTCCTTACTGAATTAATTACGGAGCGGAGTCCCACTTAAAGTAATAGAAATTTTCTGTTTTGAAGGTATCGTGACATTCCAAACCACGAATTACCTATCATTTTTCGAAATAAGCATCCAACCCATTTGACCCTGCAAATCAATAATGGAAAAGTGAACGTGCAAATTGAAAGAACGCATAGCAGAACCAGGTCATAATTCCCGCCTATCGCAGATAGAGAATGCCACAGCAGTGGATGTACACAGAGATGCAACTCCATGAAATCTTAATGAAATGGCGCTGCAGAAGTTTGGAATAATTTGAGTGGCTGGAATACATTCATACACGTTTTGACTATCCTTAATGAAAGGTTCAATTTTGGAGGGGCCCAATTATTACCATATCCAATGCAACAGATGCCCGCAACCGGCTGCATGTTCTGCCAGCAGGGAGCAAAGATGGTCCTCTTTATCACGGGTGTATGCAGACGCACCTGCTGGTACTGCCCGCTTTCCCGGGTGCGGAAGGGACAGGACAGAATTTATGCGAATGAGAAGGAGATCTCCTCACCTGAGGAAGCAGTACGGATTGCACAGCGGATGAGTGCGCTTGGAACCGGGATAACCGGAGGGGAACCCCTGGACAGGATGGACCGGGTGATCGAATTCGCCCGGGTTCTGAAGCAGGCGTTCGGTGAAGGGCACCATATTCACCTCTACACTGCCCTGGCACCAGGAGAAGAAGAACTGCAGATGCTGCTCGGGCTTATTGACGAAATCAGAATGCATCCCCCGGCCGAATGCTGGAATACTATCCGGGAGACTGAATATTTCAGGACAGTCAGGCGTGCCAGGGAAATGGGATTTTCTGTCGGATTTGAAATCCCCGCGCTCCCCGAAGTCGGCCAGCTTGAAGCAGTGCTTCCGGATCTTGATTTCCTTACCATCAATGAGCTTGAATGGGGAGAGACCAATGCAAATGAGATGAGGCGGAGGGGACTTCATCCGGAAGATTCTGTTCACAATGCGGTCTCCGGTTCCCGGGAATGGGCTTCGGGAATCAGCAGGCATGCCAAAGTCCGTTTCTGTAGTTCTCAGTTCAAGGACTCGGTCCAGCTCCGGAAGAGACTCATACGGGTTGCCCGGAACACCGCCCGCATGTTCGATGAGGTTACTGATGATGGTACGATCGTCTATGGTATCATTGAGGGCGTGAATGAGGTCCCCTCTGTGCTCAGGGACTATGGGGAAGATATGTATGAGACCCGGGACGGGGTTTTCGAGACTGCATGGTGGATTATTATAGAAGAAAAAGCCCGAATCGGGGGCAGGAAATCGGTTATTGAACGATATCCCGACCGGGGGATTATTGTGGAGGTGACACCTGTGCCATGATGCGACAGCTCCTCGAACCTCTCTATGAATGGATCCTTGCAGGCCAGATACGACACTTCCCCTCCCATGTGGCTATCATCCAGGATGGAAACAGAAGGTATGCAAGCTCCCAGGGAATCCTCCGGGATGAAGGGCACCGGACAGGTGCCGACCGGACTGAAGAAGTGCTCGAATGGACGCGTTCACTCGGAATAACGCATGTCACCCTCTATTCGTTCTCCACGGAAAATTTTACCCGCGACTCTGCAGAAGTCCTTGCCCTCTTCGAACTCTTCAAGGAGCGATTCACCCGCGTACTCGATGATCCCCGGATCCACCGGAACCGGGTCCGGGTTCAGATGATCGGAGACCGAACCCTTCTTCCGGACGATCTCAGGGCGGTCATCGAACGGGCCGAAGAAGCAACTGCAGGGTATGATGCCTATTTCCTGAATATTGCAATCGCCTACGGTGGGCGAAATGAGATCGTGAAGGCCGCCCGTGCAATCCTTCAGAAAGTGAGGGACGGGGAGTATGCGGTCGGGGAGATTAGCCGCCAACTCGTCGAACGGCATATCTGTGCCGACCACAACCTCCCCCCGGTTGACCTGGTCATCCGGACCGGGAATGAGTACAGGACCTCAAATTTTCTCCCGTGGCTCGCAAACGGCCATGAATCTGCGGTCTGTTTCTGTGCACCCTACTGGCCGCTCTTCCGTAAAATCGACTTTCTGCGGGCCCTGCGCATCTATTCACAACGCTATGAAGGCCTCGCAGGAACCCCGTAAATATCATCAGGTCCCGAATCGCCTGACCCGCGCCTGATAGTCCCGGAGGGCACGGAGAAAATCAATTTTCCTGAACAACTTCCAGTTCACATCCGAAAAAAAGAGCTCTGAGTAGACCGACTGCCAGATCAGGAAATCAGTGAGGTGATAACCTCCGGTCTTGATCACCAGGTCAGGGGTATATCTGAAGGTCAGGCAGCGTTCAAAGGTCTCCTCACTTACCTCTTCAGGCATGAGACCCTCTCCGGCCATGATGCGGATGCAGGATACGATCTCATCACGTCCGCTCTTTCCGACAGCGACCTCAAAGGTGATCCCTTCACCTGCGATTTCCTGTTGCTCGCCAATGTGGAGGATCAGGTTCGCATACCTGCTCACCTCTCGTATTGAGGGGAGGAACGGCACAATCTCCGCATGATTTGGTGTGCTGACATGAACCGTCACTCCCCGGATCCTCCGGTTGACCGTGCTGTCATGGAGCATATCCCTCTCAAGGTGCCGGTTGACGTCTCCGCACCACTGGGCAACGAGAGCGATTTTTTCCGGCGCATTCCGAAGATCATCACCGGTGATCATGAAACAGATATGGGCAGGAAGGACCACTATGCCCTGGAGGAGGATCCATTCATAGAAGCGGTAGATCACGACTTCCACTCCAGGAGATCGTTCAGGCTCCGGGTATTCAGGACATCGGAAGCCGTAGCCCATCCCCTGCGGCAGGTGGTAACGCCGTAATGCATATGGTCAAATTCAGATGGGTCATGGGCATCTGTGCCGATAGCGATCCTTACTCCGCGCTCAATGGCATGCCTGATGTGCACATCATCGATATCGAGCCGGTACGGCGATGCATTGCATTCGAGAGCGGTTCCGGTGTCCTGTGCATGATCGATAATCCGGTCCATATCGATGGCGTAGGGTTGGCGGCGCCCGAGAATCCTGCCGGTGGGATGCCCGATGATATCGACGTGCTCGCTCTCGATTGCCGAGAGAACCCGACGGGTCATAATGTCCCGCTCCTGGGAAAACCCTGAGTGTACGGATGCAATGACGATCTCCAGGTCAGCAAGAGCCCGGGATGGCAGACCAAGCGTTCCATCGGCGAGGATATCGACTTCGATCCCGTGGATAATCCTGCAGGATGATGACCGGTTTACCGCTTCGATTTCATGGGCCTGTCTGTTCAGGGCAGTTTCATCGAGTCCGTGAGCGATTCCCAGTGTGGCCGAGTGGTCAGAGCATACGAGATACTCATATCCCATCTGCTCTCCCTTTCGCGCCAGCTCCTCAATCGTAAGGCGGCCGTCGCTCCAGCTGCTATGGACATGGAGATCGCCCCGGATTTCGTCCTGCCGGACCAGTTCAGGAAGGGCCCGGGCGAGTGCCCGCTCCACCTCACCCCAGTCTTCCCGCAGTTCGGGAACGACCGTATCCATCGAGAGAAATGAGAATATCTCCTGTTCACCAGCAAAATCTTTTTTAATTCCCGCGGCACGGTCTTCGATGCCATATTCATTCAGCTTGTATCCCTTCGAGATGGCGATCTCCCGGAGCCGGATATTAAATGCTTTTGAACCGGTGAGATAGAGAAGCATCGAACCGAACTGCTGCGGACGGGAGAAGCGGACATCGACCCGTTTTCCAAGGACCCTGACGGATGTCCTCTTCTCGCCCTCATCAATCACCGCATCAGCAATGGATCGCAGCCGGGGGTTGACTGCGTGCGCCGGTTCCGTGGTCACCACATCAATATCGCCAACGGTGCTCTTTCCTCTCCGGTAGCTCCCTGCAACCTCATAGGTTCCCGGGCTGAACGCAGACCGAATACGATCAACCACATCATCGGCCTCAAGCCGGGTCATCCGGCCTGACTGTTCACGGTACACAGCGATGGCTTTCAGGTAACTTTCTTCTTTTTTCTCTCCAAACCCCCGGAGCGCTCTGATCCGATGATTCCGCGCCTCCCGCTCAAGGTCGTCAATACTTTGCACGGAAAGTTTTTTCCAGAGGGTGGATACGGTTTTCGGGCCGATTCCTTCCAGCCTGAGCAGCTCGATGAGTGAGTCCGGAATCCCTGATTTTTCTTCTTCAAGTTCCTGAAATGTTCCGGTCTCCACGATCTCACGAATCTTTCTGGCGATATTCTTTCCAATACCTGGGATCGAGGCGAGACTCTGTTCATCACAGGATGAAAGCGGTGAACCATACCGATCGATGGTATCAGCGGCCCGTGAGAACGCGCGGACCTTAAATACATTCTCCCCCTTGATCTCCAGCAATTCAGCCATGAGATTCAGTTTTTCCGCGATTTGCTGGTTTGTCCGCTCCATTGCTCCCGGTGTCCCTCTGTGGCAGTCCTTTTACATACACATGCTCCCTACGGAGATATGCATTTGCTCCTCCCTGTCGCTTTCCGGAATCTTACCTGTAATTCATAGGTATTATACAAATCCATAAGTGGATACATGCAGAATTATCCTCAATGCAGTCCTCATTCCGGGAGGATATTCTGGAAACGCTCTATAAGGAGAAAGCAACCGGCACATCAACCACCCTTATCATGAATCTTGCCACCCTGCTCGACCGGGATGTGGGAGAACTGGAGAAGATCCTCCGTGAGATGGAGAAAGATGGCGATCTCACAATCTCCCCCGACAGAACCATCACGCTTACTCCCCGGGGAGAAGAGACCGGAGGAAAAATTATGAGAAAACACCGCATCCTTGAGTGTTTCTTCTCAGAGATGCTTGGGATGGCCCCGGAGAGTGCTGGAAAAGAGGCATGTACACTCGAGCATAGCGTCTCTGATGAGGCGATAGAGCGCCTGGGGAGGTATATCCGGACCCCGGGTTGGGCAGGTCCGCGCAGTATGAGGCGGGGGAAGCGGTGGCAGGTTCTGACGCTAATCGAGGCCGCGGAAGGTGAAAAGCTCGTTGTTTCCTGTGTCAGGTGCCGGGGTCCGGGGAGTCGCCTGAACGATCTCGGGCTCTTCCCGGGGACCACAATAGTAGTGGTGCGGAAAATTCCCGGGAATGGGGTCGTCGTCCGGGTCAAAGAGTCAGATATCGCACTCAGTCCGGAAATCGCTGCATCTATCATCGTGGAGCGGACAGGATGAAGATCGGCCTCATCGGAAATCCGAACGTAGGTAAATCACTCATCTTCCATCAGCTAACCGGGCTCGGGGTGGAGGTGAGCAATTACCCGGGCACAACCATCGATCTCCAGTGCGGGAATACCTGTTTTCAGAAGGAGATGATCGAGGTCATCGATCTGCCGGGGATCTATTCACTCGAGGGGGACTCCGAAGAAGAGCGGACCGTCCGGGCGTTTGTTGATTCAGGCGAGGCCGATGTTATCGTCGCCGTTCTGGATGCCGGTCGGCTCGAACGCAATCTCTATCTCCTGCTCCAGGTCGCAGAATACCGGCGTCCGATGCTGGTCGTTTTGAACATGATGGACGAGGCTGAAAAATCAGGAATCACGGTGGATATCGGTAAACTCTCATCGCTCCTCGGCATTGAGGTAATACCCACCGTTGCAGTCCAGGGCAAGAATACCTGCAATATCATTCCTGCTGTTCTGTCGTCCGCACGAACGCCGACGGTTAAAGTCCTGTACGATCATCATATCGAAGCCGGCGTAAAAAGCCTCCGGACTATTCATACTCTCGATTGGAACAGGGCTATCCAGGCACTGCTGGGTCATGATGAGGATCCTGATGTTCTTGAAGCTGCGTCTGCTCTTTCCGAAGAGATTGAGCGGATGCACCGCATGTCCGTTGCCCAGATTATAGCCGGGAACCGCCACCACTGTGCCGAACACATCGCATCAGAAGTCGTCCGTTCGCAGCCCCCTGAACGCGGACCAGATATCGACCGGCTCCTCACCACCCGGATTCCTGGAATACCGATCCTGGCCGCAATCCTGATCGGAATCCTTCTCACGGTCTTCATCATCGGATCATGGCTGGAGGAAGCGATCGTGACCCTGATCGATACCTTCGTGCTACAGCCATTTCTTGCCGCCGGGTTTCCACCGCTTGCAGAGCAGCTCGGAACCTCTTTTATCCTGGCTATCCAGGCCGGATTCGGAATAGCCTTTCCCTTCATCTTTACCTTTTACGTGTTCATTGCACTCCTCGAGGATTCGGGATACCTGACCCGCGCCGCGTTCCTAGCCGACCGCACCCTTCACCGTTTCGGCATGCATGGGCAGGGGATTATCCCCATCGTGCTCGGGTTCGGATGTAATGTGCCGGCGATTATGAGCATCAAGCTTCTCCGGACGAAGCGGGAACGTCTTATCGCGTCGTTTCTGGTCACCCTGATCCCCTGTTCGGCACGAACCGTCATCATCGCCGGACTTGTTGCCGCCTTTGTCGGGCTCGCTGCGGCCCTTAGTGTTTACCTGATCGTCCTGGTCATCATTATCATCACCGGGCTGATGCTCTCCAGGGTAACTCCCGGTGAACAGTTCGGAATGATTCTCGAGATGAGCCCGCTCCGGTGGCCGACAGCGAAGAACGTGCTCCTGAAATCCTGGATGCGTATCAGGGAATTCCTGATTATTGCCATGCCTCTGCTCATCGTCGCCAGCATTATTCTTGGACTTTTCCAGTACTCGGGACTCATGGCAGCATTCGAGGACTTCATCGAACCGTTCTCGGTTGCGGTGCTTGGCCTGCCCTCCTATGCGACAACCGCTCTCATCTTCGGGATTCTGCGAAAAGAGATGGCCCTCGAGACGCTGGTCATCCTCGCAGGCACTGCGGATCTCGGTTCCGTACTTTCCATGGCCCAGATCTATATCTTTGCCGTGGTCAGCGTGCTCTTTATCCCCTGCATCGCCACCATCGCTGTCCTGAAAAAGGAGATCGGGACAAAGATGGCACTGGTGGTTTCGGCCTATACCCTGATCATTGGCATCCTGGTCGGAGCTCTCCTCAACATTATTTTTTCATGATAAACGAGGACCGGTCATGACTTTAACTTCACAAGACTATACTCGACAGAAAACTGTCCGGATGAACGGATCCGGAGGAATGGTTCTGGTGAAGAGCGATTACAAACGGGAAGGGTCATGTGGTCCTGTGCATGGCAGGGAGGAGGTCACGTGCTCACCTTCGTAGGACTCGGACTCTACGATCTTGGCGATATTCCGCTCAAGGGACTCGAATGTATCAGGAAAGCAGATTATGTCTTTCTCGAATCCTACACATCACGTCTCTCCGGAGCATCAGTTGATGAGATGGCGAAGTACTATGGGCGTGAGATCCGGATGCTGTCCAGGGAAGAGGTTGAAGTGGATCCAGAACCGGTGCTCGGGCTGGCTGAAGAATTCCAGGTTGCTTTTCTGACCGGTGGAGACCCGATGGTCTCCACGACCCATATAGATTTGCGGATGCGTGCTTCCCGCCGGGGAATTACTACGAACATTATCCATGCTTCCTCGATCTCCACTGCAGTCTGTGGTCTTTCCGGCCTGCAGAATTACCGGTTCGGAAAATCCTGCTCCCTTCCCTATCCCCACCGGGCATGGATGCCCCTGACCCCTGCCGGAGTGATTAGGGCTAACCGTGAACGTGATCTCCACACCCTTGTCTACCTCGATATCAGGGAGGAGTGCTGCATGACCATTCCCGAGGCAGTGAATCTCCTCGAGGACATGTCTGAAAGATCAGGTTTTTCCATACCGCTCTATGTGGGTGTAGCCCGTGCAGGGTCGGAATCACCGGTGGTCGCAGCCGGTGATGCCAGCAGAATGAGGGAGATTGATTTCGGGCCGCCCCTGCACATTCTCATCGTCCCGGCTGAACTTCATGTGATGGAGAAGGAGTACCTGGAGATGTTCGCAGGATTATGACCCTTCACCGGTGCCAGATGATCCTCGAGGAGCGGCTCCCTGCACAGCGGCTCATCCCACCCGAGGGAAGTATCCTTCGTTCCTGTGCCCGTGACACGGCAGGTATGGTCTCGGCCTACTACCATGACGGCCTGGAATTTCTCTCCCAGGGAGACCGGACCAACGCGCTTGCCAGCTTCAGCTATGCACTGGGATGGATGGATGCCGGTATCTGCCTCGGCCTCCTGTCTTCGAAGGACTGTGGCATCCCCGTCTGCACCGCTCCGGAACCGCAGTCCTGTAACGACAGAGGAACACTTCGTGAGAAAAGCTCAAAATACCACGCTCTCCTGTCCAGGGCACTGGTCAGCCTTGAACCGGCTCCGGAACCGGACACCTGCCTTTCCGACGGCGGGGCGAGAATTATCTTCATAGGAGAGGTCTTCCTTGCACGGGGGGCGGAACTGGAATCAGCCGGCGATGATGAAGGGGCGCTTGCTGCCTACAGTTATGGTTTTGGATGGCTTGATGCCGGTGTACGGACAGGACTTTTCAGGGTTCGGCTGAACCGCGAACTTTTTACCATTTAGGAAAAAAGCCGTTCCTCAAAGTGTTTATACTTTGCACTGCAATGTCTTATGAATCCTGAATCGGAGGGTGAGGACTGCTTCGATGGAAAAAAAACAGAAGAAATGGCTCTGGATATCGCTTGGCTTCTCTGCTGTAGTTCTCGTTGTCGTCCTCTATTTCACCGTCGATGCAGAAACAATTACCTATCTGAAACAACTCAAGATCCCCTTCCTTATCCTTGCCCTCTGTACCCACCTTGCCGCCCTCGGATTCTGGGCCCTCCGGATAAAATTTATGAGCCGTTCCCTGGGGTACCGGGTCGGATTCCTCTATGCGTTGAACCTTGTCTTTGCCAATATGCTGGTTGCCGCAATCACCCCCTCCCAGGCTGGAGGGGAACCGGTCAGGATCCATGAACTCTACAGAGCAGGAGTCAAGATCGGGGATGCGACTGCCATTGTTATCACCGAACGCGTCCTAGACGGTATTGTCCTCGGTGTTGGCGGAGCATTCTTCATGCTCGTACTGGGGAGCGAGTGGCAGCGCATTGGTTCGGCATTCAGCTATCTCATGTACATATCCTGGATAATCATCACCGCATTCGTGATACTC
>JAAEES010000157.1 GCA_013415575.1 Methanomicrobiales archaeon
GCACACGCGGGGCTGCATGCTCACTGCACCGGCAGGGCAGACCAGCCTGCAGACCCGGCAGCCCTCGCACCGGTCGGTCTCAACCGTATATGTCCCGCCATTCATCCGGATGGCATCGAACCGGCAGGCATCACCGCATATCCCGCAGGCTGTGCACCGGGCGGGATCGATGCATGCGGCTTCCATCCCGTAGAAATCCTTCCGTTCGAGAATACGGGGTTTCAGGAGGAGCTCGAGGTTGGCGGCATCCACGTCGCAGTCCACCATGACCCGCTGACGGGTGCAGATTCGGGCAATCGCTCCGGTAACCACCGTCTTTCCGGTACCTCCCTTTCCGCTGACCACCGCGAGCCGGATCATGCCCCCTCCACCAGCGACCGGCACGCTCTGCCGATGGCGCAGAACCGGTCTTTCCAGGAGGGATCCCTGCGGGAAATGAGGTCTCCCGAACCCTGGATTTCGGCAATTTTCCGGTCAAACGGAACGACCGCGAGCACCCGGATCCCCTTCTCATCGCAGAACCTGTGCGCCCCCTCGTCCTTCCCATCGCTCCGGTTGATTATCACTCCCGAAGGGATACCCATCTGCGAAGTCACGTCATACGCCAGCGCGAGATCGTGGAGACCAAACGGTGTCGATTCGGTGACCAGGATACAGAAATCCGAGCCTTGAAGGGTCTCCACGACCGGGCAGGATGTACCGGGCGAGGCATCGAAGATGACCCATCTCCCGGTTCCCGCGGTTTCCTTCGCCTCTCTGATGACATGCGTGGCGAGCACTTCGCCTTCGTTGAGGGTGCCGGTCACCAGGCTAAGAGATGGGGAGAGAGTCCTTTCGGTAATGGTTCCGATTGGACGGGGAGTTTCCGTTATAGCCCCAGCAGGACAGGTGATGGCGCACCCGCCGCAGGAATGGCAGTGCTCCGGGAAGAAGAGCACCCTGTCTTTGGCCACAACCAGTGCCCCGAAGGCGCAGAATCCGGCACATTCACCGCAGAGCGTACACCGGTCCGCGTCCACGCAGGGAACCTGCATGGTCACCGTTGATACAGACGGCTGGTCTTCCGGGAAAAAGAGGTGCAGGTTCGGCTCCTCGACATCACAGTCAACGAGGGTCACCTGCTCTGACCCGGAAAGGGACCAGGCAAGGTTTGCGGCCACCATGCTCTTGCCGGTTCCGCCCTTCCCGCTGGCCACTGCGATCTTCATATCTGGGTCAGGACTACTGTTCCCGGAGCCCGCCGCGGGTATAGGCGGCGATCGCGTCCCTGACCGTGCTTCCTGCCTCATCATAGAGGAGGATAATGATGCCGCCAGCCTTCAGTGCCCCGAGGGCATTTCCACCGACCCGTGCGGTAACAAGGACATTCACGGTATGATCGAGAAGGAACTGGGCAGCCCTCGGCCCGACTCCGCCCATGGCCTCTGCCGCCGGGTTCTTGTACGATTCGATCTGTCCGGTTTCGGTATCGTGGATGAGGTAGTACGGCGCCCGTCCGAACCGCTCGTCCACGAAGTCTCCCGCATCCGGCCCTTTTGCTGGTATACAGATTCGCATGGTAATTCTCTTAATTATTTCTCATATGAGTATAAATTAACACTCCCGTTCCGGCATCCCGGGAAAACGGTACCGGTATGGAACAGAGAGTGTCAGGAAATCAGGGGTTTTAATAGTTCTCTCCCGCAAATATCTACCGTACCTATGCAGGTTCAGGTCATCTCCCCGGGCATCTATACCTACGGTGCCATGGTGATCGGAGGACTCCTCAGGTCGGCCGGTGCCAGCGTCACCCTCCACAGGAGGTTCCCGGTGGAGCCATCTCCGATCGTGTTTCTCAGCCTCTATTCTACCCAGCACCTGCTCGACCCGGCCATCCGGGAATTCATCGCCCGTGCACGCACTGCGGGGAATACCTGCTATATCGGCGGTCCGGTTTCGGCAGCTCCGGAAATGGTGCTCGGCGAACTCGTCCCGGATGCCGTGGTGATCGGGGAAGGGGAGCCGGTCGTCATCCCTCTCCTGTCCCGGGGATCGCCGGATGGCATTCCCGGCACTGCGTATACCCGGAACGGTGAGATCATCATCAACCCCCCGGTTCCTCCGCAGACCCTTGATCGTCCGCTCCCGCTCATCCCTGATGATATCGGAACCCAGGATGTCCGGGGTGCGAATGTCTACATCGAGACTCACCGGGGGTGCCTCGGTGCCTGCAGCTTCTGCCAGGTGCCCCGGTTTTTTGGGAGAACCATCCGGAGCAGGGAGATAGATGATATCCTCGCAGAAGTCAGGGCGTTCCGCGACAAGGGTGCCCGGAGGGTATCGATCTCCGGCGGCACCGGATCGCTCTATCAGTACCGGGACGGGAAGCTGAATCCCGGTGCCTTTATTGCCCTTCTCTCAGGGATGGCAGAGATCATGGGATCGCGGAATGTCTCTGCTCCGGACATCAGGGTCGACTGCATCAGTGACGAGATCCTCGATGCCATACGGAAATACACCATCGGATGGGTTTTCTTCGGTATCGAGTCAGGAAGCGACCGCATCCTGAACCAGATGGGGAAGGGAGTTACCAGCTCCCAGGTTGCTGATGCTATCGAATCGTGCCGGCAGCACCATCTCGCGGTTGCCGGAAGCTTCATCGTCGGCTACCCGACCGAGGAACCCGACGACTACGAGCAGACCAAAACCTTCATCGCCGATCATCCTCTCGACGATATCTTTGTTTCCATCGCAGAACCACTCCCTTCCACACCGCTCGCCTCTCTTGCCCTTCGGACACCGCGGGAGGCAAACCCGCTCTTTGTACCCCATACCGGGGAATACCGTCCGCTGAACCTTACCGAGGCCGAGGCCCGGTTCTTCGACCTTTCACTCCACGGGGCGATGTGCCGGACCAGACCCCTGCTGCTCGCAGGGCAGGCCTATGACACCTTCCTTGAGGAGGGGCGGAAACAGGGACGTGAGATCCGGTTGGTATATGGTATTCTTGAGAAATACTACCGGAAATAACAGGAGATTCCGGGCCCTCCTCCCCATTGCGGTGTATCGTTGACCCGATTGATATGACCCATACTTCCCGTTATCCAAACCCCGGTTGACTTTTACACAATTTCACTTTAATTAAGGCAATTCCAGATGATTAAAAAATCGAGCAAAATGCCCCGTTTCGCGATTAAAAGCCGAAAAATCGGTATATAAGCAAAAATTTCGAAACATTTAACTCATTATCGGCGCAACTGTTTCCTGAACCACAAAGGGTTTGTACTCGTTGTGAGTGGCAATGCATGATGAACACTCTCGTG